>NZ_JBGLYU010000029.1:0-78785 GCF_047304235.1 Variovorax sp. Varisp36 | reverse complement strand
TAGTCGTTCTTGCCGATCATGTCCTGGTCCTGGCCACGGAACTTGTAGTTCGTGGTGATGGACACGTTGCCCGTGAGGTTCGGGGCGGGCGCTGCCGCAGGTGTTGCGGCGTCCGTGGTGGCCTGCGCAAGGGCTGCGCCCGACGCGGTCAATGCAGTGGCCAGAACGATCAGCGCCTGGACGGCGGTACGGTGCGTCATCGGGAAACTCCTCGCAAGTGTGTTGTGAACCTGGAGGCTCAAAGCAGGGAGCGTGCCAAAGTGCACGAATACCGGTCCTCGCGCCACCGGACACCGCCTCGGCTGAGAGCCAAATCGTTACAACGTCTGTTGCGGGGTGGTTGCAGTTATCCGGTGCGTTGCACCACCGCGGCTCCGGGAAGAATGACGCACCATACTGGGGAGAGGAAGAAGAATGGGACTGTCTTTGGTGCAAAGCCGCGCTTTGCTGGGGCTGGAAGCGGCCAGTGTCACTGTCGAGGTGCATTTGGCGAACGGCTTGCCGAGCTTCACGCTGGTCGGACTGGCGGAAACCGAGGTCAAGGAGGCGCGCGAGCGGGTGCGCTCGGCCATCCAGAACGCGGGGCTGGAGTACCCCAACAACAAGAAGATCGTCGTCAACCTCGCGCCGGCCGACCTGCCGAAGGATTCGGGGCGCTTCGATCTGCCGATCGCGCTGGGCATCCTCGCGGCCAGCGGGCAGATCGACAACGCCCGGCTGGCCGGGCACGAGTTCGCGGGAGAGCTGTCCCTGTCGGGCGAGCTGCGGCCCGTGCGCGGCGCCCTGGCGATGGCGCTGGCCCTGCACACGCGCGGCGTGGCCACGCGGCTGGTGCTGCCCCTGGACAGTGCGCAGGAAGCCGCGCTGGTGCCCGACGGCGAGGTCTATGGCGCCCGGCACCTGCTGGACGTGGTGCGCCAGTTCGTCGCCGACAGCGAGGCCGCCTCCCAGTGGCCCGACCCGCCGGCCGACGGCTGGGCGCGGGTCCGTGCGACGCCCGGCGCAGGCGTGCCGCACTATGCCGACCTGGCCGACGTCAAGGGACACGCGAGCGCCAAGCGCGCACTGGAGATCGCGGCGGCCGGCGGCCACAGCCTGCTGATGATGGGCGAACCCGGCTCGGGCAAGTCCATGCTCGCCCAGCGCTTCGCCGGGCTGCTGCCCGCGATGAGCATCGACGAGGCCTTGGAGAGCGCCGCCGTGGCCAGCCTGGGCGGGCGCTTCGCGACGCAGCGCTGGATGACACGGCCTACGTCTTCGCCCCATCACACATCCAGTGCGGTGGCGCTGGTGGGCGGCGGCTCTCCGCCAAGGCCCGGCGAGATTTCAAGAGCGCACCACGGCGTTCTCTTCCTCGATGAATTCCCCGAATTCGCACGCTCCGCACTGGAGGCGCTGCGCGAGCCGCTGGAGACCGGCACGATCACCATCTCACGGGCCGCGCGCAGCGCCGAATTCCCGGCGCGCTTTCAATTGATCGCCGCGATGAACCCCTGCCCTTGCGGCTACCTGGGCTCCGCATCGAAGGCCTGCCGCTGCACGCCCGACCAGGTCTCGCGCTACCAGGGCAAGCTCAGCGGCCCGCTGCTGGACCGCATCGACCTGCACATCGAGGTACCGGCGGTGTCGGCGCAGCTGCTGCTCGACGCGCCGGCAGGGGAATCGACGGAAAGCATCCGCGGCCGGGTGATCGGGGCGCGCGAGCGCGCGATGCAGCGGCAGGGGTACGCGAACCAGTCGCTGCAGGGCGCGGCGATCGACCGGCACGCCGGGCTCGACGACGCGGCCCGCCGGTTCATGTTCAACGCGGCGTCCAAGCTCGGATGGTCGGCGCGCAGTACGCACCGCGCGCTGAAGGTGGCGCGGACGATTGCGGACCTGGGCTCGTCGGAGGCCGTGCAGGTCGAGCATCTTGCGGAGGCGGTGCAGTACCGCAGGGCGCTGCACAGCCGCACATGAATGCGGCCCCGCCGCCAGCGCCGGCGTACTGCTATTTGAACTCGTGCGCCACCACCGGCGCCGACTTGCTGTCCTGCACCGTCACCCGCTGCCGGTAGACCTCGAGGTCGCCATTGCGCACTTCGATGTTGTAGATGCCCGGGCGCAGCGACAGCGACTTGAGCGGCGGGCTCACGCCGCGGTCCGCGCCGTCGACGAACACCTGGCCCCACGGGCGGACGTTGAACAGCACGCGTCCCAGGCCTGGCGCCGCCGCGGGTGCGGGTGCAGGGGTGGCGGCAGCGCCCGTCGTGCCGGGTGTCGCACCCGCCACGGTCGTCGTGGTGCCCGGCGGCTGCGTGCCCGGCACGAGGGGCACGGACGGCGGCGAGAGCCGGTTGATCTCGGCGAGGGCGTTGCGCGCCTCGCGCGCATGCACACCGCGGCGGTAGCGGCGCAGGTAGGCCTCGTAGCCTTCGCGCGTGTTCTCAGTCTGCGCGAGATTCCAGTCTTCGGCCTCGGCGATGGCCAGCGCGGATTCGGGCGGCGCGACCGGCGGGACGACCGGCACGGTCTCCAGCGGCGCCAGCGGACCCGCCGCAGCAGCAGGCGCGCTGGCCGGCGTGGCGGGCGGCGGTGCGGTGGGTGCGCCGGCCACGGTTGGCGGCGCGCCATCGGTGGCGGGCGGCGGCATCGCCACCGGCGGCGCGGTGTTGCTCGACATCGGCGCGGCGGGTGGCGGCGGCGCCGGCACCATCGCGGTCTTGGCGTCCTGCGGCTGCATGCCCGAGGTCAGGCGCAGGCCGATCCAGCTGCCCACGGCCACGAGCGCGATCACGAGCCCGCCCACCAGGCCCCACCGCGGGAATGCGGGTTTCTTCTTTTGCGCGGGCGCCGCGGCCTTGCGGCCAGGCGCCTTGCTGCGACTGTCCTGTGGCGCAGGCGCCTTCGGCAGCTCGGGCGCTGCCATCGCCACCGGCACCGGTTCCAGCGGTACCGGTGCCGACACCGGGGAGAACTGCTGCGGCTCCAGCGGCGGCGGCGGCGTTGCCGGCACGGGCGATGCGGGAACGATCACCGTCGGCGCGCCCATGCCACTCACGTAGATGTCGCCGAGCTTCACCAGCCCCAGTTCGGCCGCGAAGGCGGCCACGGTCTGCGTGCGGTCCTTGCTGTGCACGGCCAGCGTGTGGTCGACCGCGGCGCAGAAGGCCGGGCTCAGGTCGGCGCGGTCCATCGAGGACAGCGGCACGTAGGCATCCTGCACGCTGCGCACCACGGCCGAAGGCGGCGGATGGCCGGTGACCGCACGGTACAGCACGGCGCCCAGGGCATACAGGTCGGTCCACGCGCCCTGCAGCAGGGTGTTGTCGTCGGCGTACTGCTCGATGGGCGAGTAGCCCGACTTCACCATCACCGCCACCTCGTCGACGAGGTCGGCAATGGACTTGCGCGCCGCGCCGAAGTCGAGCAGCACCGGCAGGTCGTCCTGCTGGATGAAGATGTTGTCGGGCGCGATGTCGCGATGGAAGCACTGGCTGCGGTGCAGCGTCTCGAGGGCGCCCAGCAGCGGCCCGAGCATGCCGACCAGCCAGGGCTCGGTGATCTTGCCCGGCTCGTCCTCGGCCAGGCGACGCAGCGTGCGGCCCTTGTAGAGCTGGATCGCCATGTAGGCGGTGGAGTTGGCCTCCCAGAAGCGATGCACCCGCACCAGCGCCGGGTGGCTGAACTGCGCGAGCGTGCGCGCCTCGTTGATGAAGCTGCGCAGGCCCGCCTGGAAGGTGGCCGTGACCCGCTCGGAACGCACGTGCACGCTGTTGTCGCCCACGCGGCGCGCGAGCATCGAAGGCATGTATTCCTTGATCGCCACTTCGCGCTGCAGCGAGTGGTCGTAGGCCCGGTAGACGATGCCGAAGCCGCCTTCGCCGATCACCTCCAGCAGCTCGAATTCGTCAAGCCGGTGGTTCACGCCCAGTGGATGCGGCCGTTCCTCCTGCGTGTCGGCCGGCGGGCTTGCGGTGCCGTGCGTCGTGGTCATGCTTCTTCTCCTGCGGGGCGGTGGCTCTCATGGCTCATCTGGTGCTTCATGCCCATGGCACGTGTCCCTGCGAAAACAACTTGGAAAACAATGGTGTGTTGAGGCCGCCGCCGTGGGCGGCGGTGCGCAGCGGCGATCCATCGGCCTGGTTGGTCCACCAGTAGCTGGTGCTGCCGAAGGGGTCGAAACACAGTGGAAGCTCGGGCCAGCCCAGGCGCTGCTGCGCACCCGCGCCGCCTGCCGTCGGCCCGAGGATCGAGAGGATGTCGTCCGAACCGCCGCTGGCGGTCTGGAAGCCGGCGCGGCCCGCGGCCAGCACCTGGCTGTCGAACTGGTCGGGCGCCACGCCGTGGCGGATGGCCTGCAGCAGCGCGCTGCCGCACTGCCAATACCACTCGGCCGAGCCTTCGAGCACCGACGGGCGATAGTTGCGCGCGGCCACCTGCAGCGTGATGCAGACGGGGTAGTAGCGGCCCACGCGGTCGCAGCTCGGCGCGATGCAGCCGAACTGCACGGCGTCGACGCCCTGCGTGGCGGGAATGGCGAAGTTCCACACCGGAGCCACCGCGTAGTGCTGCGTCATCGCATCGGGCCAGCGCTTGAAGCTGCCCAGGCCGTTCTGCATCCAGCGGTCCCACCAGGCCTGCAGCTCGCGCGGCATGCGGCGGTAGAGAAAGTCGCCGGCAGCGGGCAGCTTGCCGTACCAGCCGATCTGTTCGTCGACGGGCACCCAGGCCTGCGGGGGAATGCTGCTGTTCATATCAGGACTTCCCGGGGCAGGAGAAGCTGTTCATCTGCGGCAGGCGCAGCGGGTTGTAGACGCTGTTGGCCGTGACCGCGAGCACCACCTTCTTGCCCTGCAGGTCGAAGCTCGCATTGAACGATTCGGGCGAGCTGCCCGCGGAGATCGAGGCCTTGTCGAACAGCCGGTGCAGCGCCCACGGCCCTTCGGTCACGATGCCGCCGGCCGGCGTGCCGTTGGCGGTGGTGACCTGCAGGCGCACCTGGTTGCTGTTGCGCGGGCCGGGCCACTTGACGGTGCTGGGCGCCTGCGGGCCGTGCGCGTAGCGCACCGTCTGGCCGTCGACGTCGAGCGTGAACTGCGTGAGCGACGCGTCCATGTCCTCGGGCCGGATGTCGATGGTGAACGAGGGCGTGCGCCCGCCCGCCATGCCCGAGAAGAACACGTCGCGGATGGCCTGCGCCTTCTGGAACGAATCGAGGTAGGCCGAACGGCCGGTGGCGCTGCCGTCCACGCCGCGCTTGAAGGTCCACGGGTTGACCGAGGTGTCGACCTGCGTGACGAGGTTCTTCTGGAAGAAGTCGTCCATCATCCCGCCCGGCGCGAACAGCTGCGCGAAGTCGCCCGAGGCCACGTCGCGGTTCGACCCACGCGTGAACGGATAGCGCCCCGCGATCGCCTGGCTGCAGAACGAGCCGATGCTGGCCGCAGCGCTCTGCCCGATGTTCTGCCGCGTCACCGCCGCCGCCTTCGACGACGCCGTGGCCGACAGGTCGTTCAGCATGCCCTGGAACGGCACCGGCAGGCGCCCGGCCTCGGCCTGCACCTTGGTGACCGAATCGCTGGTCGGCGGGATGTTGCCGCTGCGCAGCGCGGTGTCGGTGGCAGTGAGGAAGTTGTAGAGCTCGTTGATGAGCGCGGCCGTCGCGTCGATGGGCGCCTGGCCGCCCTGCTTGGGCGCGGTCACCATGCGGCGCAGCGGCTCGAAGTGGTTGTCCACCAGCGATTCGGGCCGGTCCACGCGCGTATTGCGGCGCTGGCTGCCGTCGGGCTGGCCGATGAGCTGCTCGATGCGCTCGCGCGTGCTCTGCACGCGGTTCTGCGCCTGGTCGAGCAGGCTGCGCGCAGCCTCGTCGTGGTTGCGCAGCAGGTCGGTCTCTCGTGCGGCGCCGCGGATCAGCCGCGACATCGGCGACTCGGCTGTGGAGAGCACGCGCGTCATCTGGATGCTCTGCAGCAGCGAGCGGCTGTCGGCCAGGCGGATGTCGACGAGGTAGTCGTCCCACACCTTGATGTAGTCGGTGAGGTAGAGCCGCCGCACTTCGCGCAGCAGCAGCTCGCGCGAGGTGATGTCGGTGATGCCGGGCGCGCGGATCTGCAGCACCCAGCGGTCTTCCTGCTCGAGCGACAGCGTGGTCTCGGCGATGCGCTTGTCGAAGATGTCCCAGTAGCCGCGGTAGGTGAACAGCGTGGGAATGCCATCGGTCAGCGGCTTGCCGCTGGCACGGCGGATGACCAGTGCCGACTCGGCCCCGCCCGCCTCGGCGATGGTGAAGGCATTGGGCGGGCTGGTCTGCAGCAGGATGCGGCGCAGCCGCGCATAAGAGCGCTGCGCCAGCGGCACGCCGGCCAGGCGCTCGCGCGTCTGCGTGATGAGCCTGTCGTCCTTGGCGAAGGGCGAGGTCACCACGCGTCCCGAGAACAGCGCTTTCAGGTGCGATTCGAGGTTCGCGCGCTGCTCGCGCGTGAGCGAGGCGCCGATCTTGCGGTCCACGTCGGTGAGCAGCCAGGCCTGCAGGAAGTCGGCGTCGTAGCGCTCCGGGTCGTACAGCATGAGATACGCCTTGAGCGCTTCATAGCTGTACTCGGCGTCGATCTTCGCGGCCTCGCGCAGCGACTGCTCCACGCGCTGCGCGGCCTGCGGCAGCAGCACGGTCTCGAGCGCGCGCTGGTACACGCCGTCGGTCGCGGCCTGCAGCTTCTCGCCCTGGTAGAGGCCGAAGCGGTAGGACGTGGGCGGATCGCCGATGTCGAAGTGGCTGGACTTCGGCAGATCGCGCAGCTTGTCGAGGACGAGCAGCGAGCTCGCGATGTCGCCGCTCGAGTCGACCACCGTCGGCAGCTCGCCGCGCGCGGCCGCCTTGTTGAAGGCCTTGGCGTTGGTGTCGACCTCGGCCACGTAGTCCTTGTTGTTGCGCCAGCTGTTCACGCAGGCCCCCAGGAACAGCACCAGCAGCACGCCGATGGCGCAGTAGCCCGCGATGTCGATGGCCCGCTTGCGCCGGTACCAGCTCAGGTTGGTGCCGGCCACGCCCGCGTCGCGGAAGATCACCTGCTGCAGCAGCTCCTTCAGGAAGTAGCTCTTGCCGGGGCCCGGCGGCGGCGCCGGCGGCGCGTTGACCTGCAGGTAGCGCTTGATGGCGCCCATCACGCGGTCGAAGGCCGTGCCCTCCTGCGTGCCGCTGGTGAAGTACACGCCGCGCAGCATCGACGCGGCCTCGAACTTCGACGGGTTGAACACGTCCGCCAGGAATGTGCCGAGGATGTCCTCGAAGCTCGCGAACTGCTGCGGCAGCAGGTAGGCCTGCGCGCGGCGCATCGGGTCGGACTCGGCCGCCAGCAGTTCGGGCAGGCGTTCGTCGAGGCGCTGGTGCAGCAGCTTGTATTCCTGGTGGAAGCGCTCGCGCAGGTCGCCGCTCACCGGGGCCGCGCCCTTGCCCTTGACGGCCTTCGCGTTCGCCGAGTTGCCCTGGATGGGGAAGGTAAAGCCCCACACCTGCTGCCGCTCGGCGCGGCCCAGCGAGCCGAAGTATTCGTTGAAGCCGGCCAGCAGGTCGGTCTTGGTGACCAGCACGTACACCGGGAAGTCGATGCCCAGGTCGTTGCGCAGCTCCAGCAGCCGCTTGCGCAGCGCCATCGCGTGGCGCGCGCGCTGCGCGTCGTCGGCCAGCGGCAGGTCGGCGATGCTGATGGTGAGGATCGCGCCGTTGATCGGCTGGCGCGGGCGGAACTTCTTGAGCAGCTCGATGAAGCCCTTCCACTCGCCCTCGTCGGTCTCGCGGTTGCTCTCGTGCGTGGTGTAGCGCCCGGCCGTGTCGATCAGCACCGCCTCGTTGGTGAACCACCAGTCGCAGTTGCGCGTGCCGCCGATGCCGCGCACGGCCGCCTTGCCGAGCTGGTCGGCCAGCGGAAAGTCGAGGTCGGAATTGACCAGCGCGGTGGTCTTGCCCGAGCCCGGCGCGCCGATGAAGATGTACCAGGGCAGCTGGTACAGGTACTGCCGGTCGAACAGCGAGAAGCGGCTCGCGGGCTTGCCGTCGGCATCCTGGCCGAAGCGCATGTTCTTCAGGATGGCCGTGGCGTCGGTGAAGCCGCTCTGCAGCTCCTTGATCTCGGGCGCGTCCTCGGGTTTGGCCTCCTTCTCCTTCTTGGAAGGCGTGCGCAGCTGGTTGAGCAGCTGCGCATTGAGGCGGCGTTCGCGCCACTTGCGGTAGATGACGCGCACGAGCCAGATCGCGAACATCAGCACGATGACCGCGATGCGCACGATCTCGTCCTCGAGCGGACGATAGCGGCCCACCGCGATGGCCGGGCCGATGATCCAGATCAGGAAGGCGAGTGCGACCAGGCCCAGGAAGACCCACAGGTCGCGGCTGATGAGAAAACGGAAGATGGCGCGCAGCATCAGCGGGAGCCTCCGGGCTGCGGAGCGGGAGTGGGCGCCACAAGCGGCGCGGAGGTTGCTGGCACACCGGCAACGGGCGCCACCAGCAGCGTCACCTCGACGCGCCGGTTGCGCGCGCGGTTGGCAGCGGAATCATTGGGCACGATCGGGTCGGCATCGCCGCGGCCTTCGGCGCGCAGGCGCTGGGGCCGCGCGAGGCGGGTGGCGATCATCTTCTGCACCGCGTCGGCGCGGGCCTGCGAGAGCTGCCAGTTGGAAGGAAAGCGCACGCTGCGGATCGGCTGGTCGTCGCTGAAGCCGCTGACCAGCACGTTGCCTTCCACGGCATTGAGCGCATCGGCCACGCGCGCGAGCACCGGCACATAGCGGTCGAGCACGCGGTCGGAGCCCGAGGCGAACAGGCCGTCGCCGCGCAGCACCACCACGCTGCGATCGGCCTCGTCGCGCACGGTCAGCAGGCCGTCGCGGATCTCGGGCTCGAGAAAGCGCTGCAGCCGCGGCGTCGGCGCTGGCAAGACGACGGCGCGCTCCGTCTGCGGCAGGCGCACTGCATTGACGGCCGCGAAGGCGCCGTCGGAATGGCCCGCCAGGTTGAAGGTAAGCAGCGCGAACACGAGCACCAGCAGCACCGCTGCCACCGCGCCCACCGCCCACACCGGCAGCCAGTTGCGCGCGCGCCGCACGGGCGCACTCGCGTCCTGCCAGTGCGGCGACAGCGGCACGGCGATTTCGCCGCGCGTCTGCCGGATGATCTGCAGCAGCCGCTGCTTGAGCGTCTCGAGCTGCGTGCGGCCGTTGTCGATGACGCGAAAGCGCCCCTCGAAGCCCATCGCCAGGCAGAAGTAGATGAGCTCGATCAGGTGCAGGTGCTGCTGCGGGTTCTGCACCAGGCGCGACAGCAGCTGGAAGAACTTCTCGCCGCCCCAGGTCTCGTTGTGGAACATCACGAGCAGGCTCTGCGACGACCAGATGCTGCCGCCCCACGGCGTGAGCGCGGCGGCCTCGTCGACCGCCGTGCACAGGCAGTAGCGCGCGCCGATGATCACTTCGGGAGAAATGCCCGCCTGCTGCGCGCGCGTCTCGAAGCGGCGCACCTCGTCGACGAGGTGTTCGCGCAGCTGCGAGGGCGCGGCATGGTGGCCGGTGGCACGGATCTGCGGGATCAGGTCGAGCAGCGGATTGGCCGCGGCCACCAGCGGGTTGTTGCCCGCGAGCGCCGTGTCGCCCGCATGCGGGCGCCGCGAGTCGTGCCACGCGGTGAAGGACTCCGGCTGCGCGCCGAGGCCACCGATCCCGCCGGCACGCGAGGCGGACGGCATGCCGCCTGCATCGCCGCTGGCGTTGCCGCCGCCGGGGTTCGGCGGCACGAAGCCGCCCGGGCCGACGGCCATGTCGTTGACACCGTTCATAGACTCCCTCACGGACGGATGGCCCAGAACTCCATGGCCAGGCCGGGAAAGTCACCGGCCAGGTGCATCGCCACGCCGCCGGACTTTTCGAGCTGTCGCCACATGTCGCCGCTCTTGTCGAGTTCGAAATAGTGGTAGCCCGCGTTGTACGGAATCTGCCGCGGCGCCACCGGCAGCGGCCGTACCACCACGCCCGGCAGCTGCAGCTGCACGAGGTCACGGATGCGCTCGACCGAGCCGATCTTCACCTGCGTGGGGAAGCGCTGCTGGATGGCATCGGCCGGCAGGTCGGCATGCACCGCGAGCACGAAGCCCGCGTTGCGCACCAGCACCGGGTCGGGCATGCGGCCCACGCGCACGCCGTGGCTGCGCTCTTCGAGTTCGATGGCGATCGCGCTCTGCTCGAGCACCGCCGACAGCGAACGCCGCAGCTCTTCCAGCAAGGGGCGGATGCAATCGTTGAGGTTGTCGTGGTCATACACCGGCCACAGCACCGGACGGCGCGTGGGCGAGGTGTGCGTGGCCAGGTGGCAAGCGAGCTTGAGCCAGTCGACGAACAGCTCCTCGGGATGCACCTGCACCGCCTGCTGCGCGTGCCACGTGAGTGCAAGGTAGCGATTGACCAGTTCGAGCAGCAGGAAGTCGGAGACCTCGCTCACGCCGCCGCGCCCCGGCTGCGACAGCCGCGAGGCCAGTGCCTCGGAGCGCTGCGTGAGCAGCCCGTGCAGTTCCGCGATCATGCTGCGCAGCATCCCGTGCGCCGAGGCATCGAGCACCGGCGGAATGTAGTTGGCATCGACCACCAGCTTGTGGTCGGTGCGCCGCTCGATCACGCGCACCGCACCGATGGCCTGCCACTCCGCGGTGAGCGAAGAAGCGCGCGCCAGGCGCAGGCGCGGCGAAGCGAGCTGCAGCACGGCAGGACCGAGCGCAACGGCATTGCCGTCGTTCACCTCGCGCTCGATCACGCCGAAGCGCGCGGCCGAGCCTTCGTCTTCCGAGAAGATGACCTCCTCGCTGCCCGGCCTGCGCAGCGGCAGCGCGAGCACGATGAGTTCGTCGGTGAGGTCGTTCGGTACTTCGTAAGGCAGGGGCGCGTCTTCGGCGCCGAACGAAAACGGCGTGCCATCCGGCATCACGCCCGCACCGCCGAGCAGCGACACGCGGCCCAGTGCGTACGCGTCGCGGTCGATCTCGAGATGCAGCCAACCCCAATAGGCGCCTTGCAGGCCTGCGGTACGCCGGGTCACGTACTGCTCGACATAGCGTTCCATTTGCTGGAAATGCTGCGGCCGCAGGTACATCCCTTCGGACCACACCACGCGATTCGCCAACGCCTGCGGAAGGGCGCCGTTCTTTGCGGCGCCCGGATTGCGAACTGTCACCAAAAGACCTCCTGGGGAGTGCTCACGTCGAAGCGGAAGATGCGCTGAGGAGCGGCCTCCCGGTCCACCTGTTTTGCTCTTGATGCTACACGGCGCGTCTTACGTTTTGCATCGCAATTCGCTAGCTAATTTTTCGCACTTTCGTACTAGCGAATCAAATTTTTGAGAAGAAATTAACGACTTGGTAGCAACTCGATGCCCGTCTTGCGGATGGCGACATGCACGGCCTGCTCGCTCGGAGAGAACTGCCACACCTTGTACAGGTTGGTCTGCTTCGGTTCCTTCAATGGCAGCACGATGCGCCAGCGCGCGGCTTCCAGCTTGCGGTAGCCCGCGATGATGCCGATGGCGCGCGAGTCGAGTCCCGCCTCGCGCTTGAACACGCGCTCTTCGCCGCTGCGCATGATGGCCTGGTCGGCGTTCACGAGCTCGGTCATGAGCGTCTCGCGGTCACGGTCCTGTAGTGCAAAGTAGTCTGCCGTCTCGAAGTTGCCGGAAGATTTCAGTTCGAAGACTTTGACGAGGATCGGCGCGGCCTGGCCGCGTCCGTCGGGGTTGACGCCATCGTCGATCTTCACGGTGATGGCATAAGGCGTGGGCATGGACTTGGCCGTCGATGCGCATCCACTGATGAGGCCCGCAAACAACGGTGTGGTTGCAAGTGCGCCTTGTAGCAAGCTTCGTCGATGCATTGAATTCTCCCCGGGGGTTCGCGGCCTATATTATCGAAGTCGTGCGCCCTTACGATGGCGCGTCGCGTGCATGTCGCAACACAGCGGCACACTACTCAAGGATTGCCTTTTGCAAGGTAGGAGAGAAGATTGAAGTCATGTCTGCCTGCTCTGGCGCTCGCTCTTTTGGTGATCGCGGGTTGCACGACCACACCACCGCCCGATCCCGCACCGCAACCCGAACGGCTGAGCCAGCAGGTGGCACGCACCACGCTCGAACGCGCGCAGCAGGCTTATGACGACGGCGACTATGCCAAGGCCGTCAACACGCTCAAGAGCGGCGGCGTGTCGGTGTTCGACGCCGCCGAGCCCGCTACGCGGCTCGATGCGATGAAGCTCGAAGCCTTCAGCTACTGTGTGGCAAACCAGGTGCCCGAATGCCGCACGCAGTTCCGCAAGATCCTCGATGCGTTCCCGAGCTTCGAGCTCAACGTGGCGGAGCGCAAGCATCCGGTGTGGGGGCCTGCGTTCGAGGCCGCCAAGCGAATGAAGCGCTGATGAAGAACACCGCGGCCCTGCGGCCGCCGCTGTTGCCGAAGCGCGGGAAGACGAACACGGAGAAGCCATGCTCTGGACAGTGATCGAACATGCGGGCAGGCCGGTGGCCGCGGGGCCCTCGGCATTGCTCGCGGCGCCCGGCGGAACGATCGGACGCAGCCCCGACAACCACCTCGTGCTGCCCGACGAACAGCGCCAGATCTCGCGCCTGCAGGCCACAGTGCGCTTCGACGACGACGGCGTTGCGGTGCTGCGCAACATGAGTGCCGTGCTGCCGATCAGCGTGAACGGGCGCTCGCTTGCGCATGAGCAGGAGGCGCGCGTGGCCGATGGCGACCGCGTGGCGATCGGCAGCTATGTGCTGGAGGCCGCGAGCCCGCTGCGTGCGCCGCCTGTTGCGCCGCCCGTGACGGCGGCAGCACCGGCACAGCCGCCGGCTTCTCCAGTGCAGCCGTTGCAGCCGCTTTCGATGGCAGCACCGATGATGGCCGCGCCCGTGTCGGCGGGCCCCGTCGATGCGCTGCTGCCGTCCTCCGGCGCATCCGACGTGTTCGCCGATCTGTTCGGCGAAGGCGCGCTGCCCATCGGCGATACGCAGCCCACGGTGGCGATGCCAACGCCGTCGCGGCAGGCCCCCCCTCCGGCTCCAGCACCCGTGGCGGCGCCGGCGCCCAGCGAATCTTTCGCGGCGCCCCTGCAGCCATCGGCACCGCCGTCACCGCCACCCCCGCCAAAGACAGGCCCGAGCCTTGCCCCGGCGCAGATTCCTTCCGCCGCGGACTGGGACGCCATCCTCGCCAACGCGCCGCGCCGCGTCGACAGCACGCCCGCGCCGATGCCCGACCCGATGGCGCACGAACCCTTCGAGCTGCCGTCGCAGGCGCGCCGCAACCCGGTCGATCCGCTCGCGGAACTGAACCCGGACGCGGCCAACGACATGTCGGACATGGCGCTCAAGCGCGGCGTCGATCCGCTCTCTTTCTTCGCGGCCGACGAAAGCGCGCACTCGCCGCTGACCGACCCGCGCCCCACCGCGCTGGCACACACCGATCCGCTGCTGCCGGGCGACACGCACCCCGCGCTCGACCTGCTGCAGAACAACAGGCCTGCCGTGCAGGGGTACAGCCAGTCGAACCATGCGCGCGAAGTGGCGGCGCAGTTTCGTCCGCCGAATCCCGTGGCGATGCCAGCGCCGGCACCCGCACCTGCGCCCGTTGTCGAGCCGGTGAAGGTGGAGGCACCGCCGCCTCCGCCGGCGCCCGTTCCGCCGCCTCCAGCGCCTCCGCCACCGTCTCCACCCGTCGTGATGCAAGAGAGCCCGCCCGCGCCGCCGCCTGTCGTGGCTCCGCCGGTGGCTGCCGTGGTCGCGGAGCCCGCTGTCGCGCCCGGCGCGACAGCGGCGGCAGCAACGCAGCAACCTGCGGCGCAACAACAACCCGCAGCCCCGTCCTCCTCGTCGGAAGCTCTCTTCAAGGCTTTCCTCGAAGGCGCCGGCGTGCCCGAGGTCGCCGGCCAGCAGCCGCTCGACATCGAGGCCATGCAGCGGCTGGGCCGCATCATGCGGGCCTTCACCGACGGCACCATCGACCTGCTGTCCTCGCGCGCCATGCTCAAGCGCGAGGTGCGCGCCGAGATCACGATGATCGTGGACGAGGAGAACAACCCGTTCAAGATCCTGCCCAACGGCCGCGCCGTGCTGATGCAGATGTTCGGCGCGCGCATGCCCGGCTTCCTGCCGCCCGAAGCGGCCGTGCACGATGCGCTCGGCGACCTGCAGTCGCACCAGCTCGGCATGGTTGCCGGCATGCGCGCCGCGCTGCTCACGCTGTTGAAGCGCTTCGATCCCGCGGCACTGAACAGCGCCACGCCGCACGACGGAGGCCTGGGCGAGAAGCTGCTGCCCGGTGGCCGCGAGGCGCGCCTGTGGCGCGAACTGCAGCAGCTGCACACCGAGACCACCGCGGCCGTCGAGGACGACTTCCAGGCCGTCTTCGGCCGGGCCTTCCAGCAGGCCTACGACAAGGAAATGGAAAGATTGAAGGAGGCGCGCCGTGCTTGAACTCACCCGCGCTTTCGCGGTGCCGATATCGACCTCGCAGTTCTCCTGTGTCGGCGAGCGCAGCGGCAACCAGGACGCCATCGGCTACCACCTCGACGAATACAACGCCTGCTTCGTCGTCAGCGACGGCGTGGGCGGCAACGCGGGCGGCGAACTGGCCGCGCGCATTGCGGTCGACACCGCGCTCAACACCTTCGTGCGCAACCCATCGGTGGAGCAAGAGGACATCCAGCACGCCGTGAAAGCCGCCAACGACGCCATCCTTGCCAAACAGCGGGAGCTCGCCGACCAGAGCAGGATGAGCGCGACCATCGTCTCGCTGTTCGTCGACCGCACCAGCGGCCAGGCCTGCTGGGCTCACGTGGGCGACAGCCGTCTCTACTGGTTCCGCCGCGGCGCGCTGATGCAGCGCACCGAAGACCACAGCCTGTCGGAGCGCTCGGGCGAAGCGGCACTGGGCAACGGTACCAATGGCGGAGAACGCCTGGTCAAGACCAACCTGCTGTACCGCGCGCTCGGCGCCAGGGCCACGGCGGAAACCACCGTGTCGACGCCGCAGCGGCTGGCCGACGGCGATGCTTTTTTGCTGTGCACCGACGGCTTGTGGCAGCTCATTTCACAGCAGGTGATGGAACGTTCATTGCAACTGGCCGACAGCGCTGAAGAGTGGCTCGCGCTGCTGCGCCGCGCGGCCGAGGCCAAGGCCGATGAGTCGCGCGACAACTACTCGGCGCTGGCGGTGTGGGTGGGGTTTCCGCAGCAGGTGACGCTGGCGGGCACGGCCAGGCCCGTCTGACGATCGCGGGAAGCGGCGCGCTTTCTCAGGGCGCCAGCATCAGCACCTTGAACTGGCTCGGCACGATGCGCATGCCGACCATGTTGCAGCGGTTCTGCATCGTGATGCTGGTCACGCGGGTAGCCGGCGTGCCCTTGAGCAGTACCGTGAACGCGCCGGTAAGGTGACGCGATTGCTGCATGAAGGTCTGCGACACAACGCCGCCCAGCGCCCCAGGCTGATCGCCCAGGGTGATTGGCGTGGTCGTAGCCATGTTGTGTGCCGGCATCGCCATGAAGAGGATGTTCCAGGCGTTCGGTACGGCCATCGGCCCGAGGGCCATGTTCGGGAACGGAATGGGCACCGGCGTGCGGCAAACGTCCGGGAAGGCGAGGTCCATCCCCATCAATTGGCAGTTGGCAAACATCGTTGAAGCTCCTTGTCAGCCCATGTGGATCTGCGAGGCGTCGACCTTCACCAGTTCCTTGCCGGTCACCATCGTGTGCTGGCCGTGGATGCGCACCGTCTGCGTGGCCTTGCAGTCCAGATGACCGACGCGGGACTGGTCGACTTCCTCCACCATGCGCAGGGCGTTGCGCGCCATCTGCACGATGCGTTCGGCGACGGTCTCGAGCACCTTGCCGACGAGGCGCGTCCGACCCACCGTCGCATCGACCGACTGCGCTGTGACATGCAACTGGTCCACGCGGCAATCGCCCTCGTCGGCCTGCAGGGTCCATTGCGCGCCTTTCATTTCCAGCGTCGCTCCGCTTCGCAGGCTGAGATTGCCCGCGCTCTCGATCGACACCATTCCCACAGCCCCACCGAGCGTGATGTCGCCGGGGGCGTCGATGCGGCTCGTCGCGGGGTCTGCCTGTTCGATCACCGCGATCAGGTAGACCCGGTAGCGGTCCGGCCCGGACAACAGCACCGTGTCGCCCTGCTCTGGTTTGAGCAGGCAGCTCGCTGCCCGCCGGCACATCCACACGACGCCTTCGTCGTCTTCGACCCCCAGCTGCCCGTCGGGCATGAAGGCTGTCAGCCGTCCGATGAAATGGACCGGCGTCGATTCGGCTGGAGTCGAGCGGAGCGGAACGACATTCATGATGATTCCCTTCTTGGCGTTGATCGATGGCGCATGGCTTTGCCGTTCACGGGGAGTCGGACCAGGCCTGCGCCTTGTGCAGCTCGGGGTCGTTTTCAATGATGCCACCGCGTGCGGAAATCCGGGCCCCTTGCTGGATGGCTCGATGAAAGCGCGTACGAAAAAAGTGCGCTCCGCTCATGTCGGCACCACTGAGATCTGCGTATGAAAAGTCGGCGTCTTGCAGTTCGGCGCGGCGGAAGACCGCCCCGTTCGCACGCGCGCGATGGAACACGCTCAGCGGCAGAAAGGCATCGTCAAACGCCGTGCCCTGCAGCTTCGCGTCGACCCAGATCGACTGCTCGAAGCGGCCGCCCCTGCAGTTCGCCTCGCCCAGATCGGCTTCGGCAAAGATCGTCTGTGCTGCGGCGGCACCGGAGAAGTCCGCGTTGAGCAGCGACGCGCCCTTGAAATTGCTCTGCGTCAACGTGGCGTTGCGGAAGTCCGCCCCGTCCATCCTGCTGTCGGTGAATTGACACCGCTGCAGCGTCAGGCCCGCAAAGACCTGGCGCGTCAGGTCGCACTCCAGGAATATCACGCTGTCGGCCTGCATGCCAGCGAAGATCGCCGTCGAGAGGTCGAGCTTGTACATGGTCACGAAGCTCAGCACGGCACCGGTGAAATCGGTCTGCGCGAGCTTCGACTCGGCCACGGTGGCCCGGTCCATTCGCAGCATGGCGAGCCGGGTTTGCGTGAGGTCCGAGCGGAAGAAGGTTGCACGGTCCAGATTGGCGCCGGACAGATCGGCCTGCTGAACGTGCGATTCGACGAACGATGCCTCTTCGAGCGTGGCCTGCGAGAAATCGGCGCGCTCCAGTCGGCACCGGTAGAACTGCGCCTTGCCTGCGATGCCGCCGGAGAAGTCGCATTCACCCATCCGGCAATGCGAGATCACGCTGCCTGCCAGGTGCGCGCCCTGGAAGTTGGCGCCCGTGAAATCGACGTTGTCCCAGAGGGCGCCCGACAGATCGAGGCCGCGAAGGTCCCAGCCTCGGCATTCGACGCTCCGCACTTGGACGCCGTGCCGCACATGGTCGAGAAGTTCGTCGCGCGTCATGGTGCTGGTGCGTCCGCAGGGCGCGCAGGCCATACCTTGGCGTGCCGGGTGTAGGCGCCATCCAGCAGGGTGGTGCCGTCGACGAGGGCCTGCGAGACATCGGCGCGGAAGAGATTCGCACCGCGCAGATCGCAATGGGTGAGCACGGCTTTCGACAGGTTCGCATCGATCAGGATGGCCCCGCGCAGGGAGGCGCGGGTGAAATCGGCGCGTACGAACAGGCTCTCGCCGGCGGACAGGCCATCCATCTTCGCGTCGCTGAAGTTGCATTCGGAAAAATCGCAGGCATCGAGGTGCGCCGCGCTCAGGTCCGCTGCAACCAATGGCATGCCGCGCATGCCGCATTGCTTGAGCTTCGCGCCATTCAGCCGCACGCCAGACAGCGAGCTGCGCAGCGCCACGCTGCAAGCGTCCAGCGTCGCATCGGAAAAGTTCACCGAGCTGTCGAGCGTTGTCGTCACGAATCCGCAACGCGTCAGCTTTGCACCGGTAAATGACACGCGGCGCAGCTGGCATTCGATCCAGACCACCTGCAGCATCTCGGACTGATCGAGATTCAGGTCTTCGAGCGCCATTCGCAGCAGGGCCACCTGGTGCCAGCGCGAACCGCGGAGGTCGCAGCGCGCGAACGACGCCTCGTGCAACTGCACCTGGTCCATGCGGACTCCCGCCATGCGGCAGCCAACGAACTGCGCTGCGTCGGCATGCGCCTCCCGCAGGCTTGCGCCTTCGAGATTGGTGCGATCGAAGCGCGCACCGCCGATGTTTGCCTCGTCCAGCCACGCTCGGGCAAGGCTCGCATCCGTGAAGTTGGCACGCGCCAGAACTGCCTGCGAAAAGTTGCAGTCGTCGAGCTGCGCGCCCGTCAGGTCCGCATCCGCCAGCATGGCGTGCGAGAAATCGGCTCCGCGAAGGTCCATGCCGGACAAATCGGCGCCGATCAGGTTCATGTGCGCGAACGCGCGCTGCCCGGGTTCGGCCACCGAGAGCCGACGGCGAAGCTTGGCGCTTCGGAAGCTTGGCATTGCGGGCGCCGATCCTCCGAGATGCGCGGAGTGCAGGTATCCGAGACGCATCAGGGGATCGGCAGGCACGGTCGGGACGTCCGGCTCCTCGACGCCATGGGTCCCGGCATCCCCGGTGCCCGGTTTTGCCTGGTCGTAGCGGTCGCCCTTTGCCATCTCCTGCTGGAGCTGCTGCGGATCGGGCACCACTGGCTGTGCGCGCGCCGCCGATCCGGCAGCGCTTTCGACTGGGAGGGAATCCCGCTCGGCCTCGATCCGCTCGCCCTCCTTCCGCAGCCGGTCCCGCGCCTCCATGGCCGAGGCTTCCGCTCGCTCGAGGTATTCGGGCAAGTCGTCGAAGTCCGGAGTCGCTTCGGGCTCCCAGGGGGCCGTCAGGTACTGGTCGGGGTCGAGTCCCCGCGCGAGCAGATCCGCACGGCGTGCCTCGTGGTCGCGCAGCAGGCCGGCGCGGATGTTTCGCGGCAGCGGCTCGGCCATCGGGTTGGACAACTGCATCTGCCGCCAGTCACCAAGGATCGACTGGGGAACGAGGTCTCTGTCGCGCAGTACATGCACCGCGCCTTTTTCTGGATCGATCCGCTTGAGAAGAACCTCGCGGTAATGCGCCGACGGCCGCGGCGCGTCCCGCAGTTCAAGCACTGGCATGATGTGCTTGACGTCGGCGGCATCGTCCTCGCGCACCACCGTCGAGCCGTGCCAAATCAGGATCACGCGTTCGCGGTCGGGGAAGAACCATGCGGTGCTCAGGTGCAGCGGCACCGCCCTCAGCATGTCGGCGTCGTCCGAGAAGCTGACGTGGCAGACCGCGTTCCAGTCGGGCAGGTGCCCCTTCATGACGGGAATCCGCGGATGCATGTTCCACAGTTCGTACGCTGCGCCCGGCGGCAGCGAACTGCGGCCGGGCCAGCGCTGATCCTCCGGCGCCGCGTTGAAGAAGCGCCAGTCCATGTCGTCGGCGAAACCGGGGTAGCCGTTTTCCAGCCACGCGTTGTCGTACTGGCGGCCCATGTGCACCATGCGCTGCGGCCAGTCCGGCAGGTAGGCACAGAGCGCCGCCGGGGTGCCACGCTGCTCGCGGCCGGCGAGGCGACGGGAAGCCTGTTCGATGTGGGGGAGCCGACGCGTGTGCACTCCGTTGACAACCTCATCCTGCGCACCGATGCCCAGCGGGTTCTGTGCGAACCCGGGCCCGCCGTAGGTGTGGCGCCAATCCAGAGGCATCTGCTCGAAGGGCAAGGGAGCCGTCGATCGCCCGTCGAGCCAGTAGCGGTCACCGGACACCAGAAGCGTTTTCTCGAGCGTGTCCACGCGCAGGCGAACTGCGCACTGCGACTTCTCGGTCTGATGGCAGGTGTAGGCGAAGCCGCTGGCCAACACCTCGGCCTCGGCCTTGGGCACGCTGAGGTCCAGCACGCTCCCGGGGTCGAGCACTTCGCTCACCATCTGCCAGAGCTCCTGCTCCGGCTGCAACTGCGGGTCTGCGTTCAGGCTCGCCAGGGCGATCGAGGCAATGCCCAGGTGGTTGCTGCCCTTCCACCGGTACGGACGGGTCAGCAGGCTGAGACGGAACGGCTTGACGATTTTCAACGGCGAGGGTCGCTCAGGAAGAGGAAGAAGAGGGCGAACGGGAGGTGGTCGCCGGAAAGATCAAGGCGCTCTGTGCCGGATGGTCCGGCGCATAGCGGACCTCGACCGCGCAACCGATGCCGTACAGGGTCAGCTCGTTAAGTGGAATGACCTTCTGCAAGCTCACGCTGTGCCGGACGCCAGCCGCGTCCCGGAACGCCACGGTGAACGTGATCAGGGGGCTGAGATCGCTATAGCTTCCACCCATCTCGCTCGCCACGATCACGCCGTCCGCACGTCCGTCGAGCGTCTCGCTCGCCGCCTCGCGGCGCGAGACCTGAAAGAGATCCCATCCACCGCACAGCAGGAAGGACCCCAACAGCATCAGGCCGATGCACGCACCCATCTGGCCCAGGCCCAGGCCGCCGGCGAGCACCACCATCGGAACGGCGCCCACCGCGAGCAGGACCGCACCCAGCCACTTCATTCGCAGGGACGGCGATGCGCCGGTCATGTGCACACGAACAGGCCCTTGAGCATGACCTTGAACGCCCCGACCTTGATCTTGGCACCGTTGTCGAAGTTGAGTGCCCGGTTCGACAGCCTGTACACCTTGAAGTCGAAACTGGCGCCCCCGATGTTGGTGCTGACGGCATTGATGGTTTCGGACAGCGAGGCGTAGGTGAAGGAATTCGCGTAGGCGATGGAAAACGAGAAGGGCGTCTTCGAGGTGATCGAAATCTCGGCCTCCGTCGTGATCGTGCTGCCTGCGTGTGTGTGCAGCGAGTTCGTGTAGCTCACGTCCTTGTGGTCCGAATGCAGGTTGATGACGTTGGCATTCACCTTGAACTCGGTCGGGGTGGTGATCTCCACGTCGGCGTCGGTGCTGCGCATGGTCAGCTTGCCCTTGGAGTTGATCGTCGTCGTGCCGGTGACGTCGATCAGCTCCGTGCCGCCAATGGTGCGTTTGCTGTCCGATGTGACGTGGTAAGTCTCGAGGCCGGTCACGGTGACGTCCTTGCCCTTGGACTTCTCCGTGTACTTGCCGTCGACGGTGGTGCCCTGCGGGCCGTTGATCTGTTCCGTCAACGACACGCCGATGGTCTTGGTCTCGCCCTTGTCGACCGTGTCTGTGCGCGTGCCGGTGACATGGATGGTCTGATTCCCGATGACATCGACCTGCTGGTTGCCCCCATCCACCTTGATGAACTGGTCGCCGCCGTTGACGGTGATCTTCTGCGGCCCGCCCTTGTTGACCGTCAGCGTGTGCGGCCCGTTGATCGTCTCGTCCAGCGAGGTGTTGGTGGTGTAGTTGTCCGCGCCTTCGATGGTCGTGGTTCTCTTGCCTGCGACCGTATCGGTTTCATCGGCCTCCACATCGATCTCGAAATTCTTCTCGGCGTGAATCCGCACCAGCTCGGAGCCCGGCGCATCGTCCAGGATGAACTCGTTGGCATTTGCCGGCGTCCCGTCCTGGCTGCGGCTCACGAAGCCGCTCACCGTGACCTTTGCAGGCAACTCGAGCGGCGGCATCTGGTCCGAGTTGTAGACGCGGCCGATGATGATCGGCCGGTCGGGATGGCCGCCGATGAAATCGACGATCACTTCCTGGCCCTTGCGCGGATGATTCACCGCGCCGTAGTTCGAGCCGGCCCAGGCGCTGGAAACGCGCACCCAGCAGGAGCTGTTCTCGTCGCTCTTGCCGTAGCGGTCCCAACGGAACTGCACCTTCACGCGGCCGTATTGGTCGACCCAATACTCCTGCCCCGCCTTACCCACCACGGTGGCGGTCTGCGGTCCGTTGGTGCGGGGCATCGGCGTCACGCGCGGCGCGCGGAACGCATACGAGGTCGGCTGCACCGCGAAATCGAAGCTGTACGAGCTGTCGGCCGCACCGGTGTCGTAGCCGCCTTCGCGCAGCGCATAAGACACCGACACGATCAGGTATTCCCGGTTGTCGTCCTGCCGCGGACAGTTCTGCATGGTGAAGCGGTAGCCCGGCGCCATGCCGCGCACGCTGGCGTGGCCCACGTCGCGCTCGGCCTGCGATTGCGCCTCCTCGAGCCGGATGCGCGAGTAGCGCTCGCCCTGCTCGGCCTCGCTGAAACCGCCGAGCCACTCGTAGATCTCGTAGGTGTCGTGTGCGTTTCCGCGCGGCTGGCTGCGCATGCTCAGCAGATCGGCCCTCGACTTCTTGAAGTCGTAGTCGTCCACCACGTAGGTGCCGGGGCGGATTTCCTCGGTGACCTGCCATTGGTCGATCACCTCCTGCAGCGGGTCCGCGTCGCGGTCGGCCGCGAGGTAGCTGATCTTCGGATAGGCCGGCAGGGTCTCGTGCGCGCCCATGTCATCGGCCAGCACCAGCGTGTGCTGATTCTTTTCGTGCTTGAAGTAGTAGTAGATGCCTTCATGCTCCATCAGCCGGCTCACGAAGGCGAAGTCGGTCTCCTGGTACTGCACGCAGTACTCCCACTGGCGGTAGGTTCCGCTGAGCTTCTTCTCGAACGCGAAGTTGTAGTCGGCGAAAACTTCCTCGAGGATGTCGACGACCGATTTGTTCTGGAATATCTTGCAGTCGCTGGTGCGCGTCAGGTACCAGAGCCAGGGTCGCACGGTGGCGCGGTACACCACATAGCGCGAACCGCCGCCCTCCTTGCCGATCATCGTGAACCGGACGATCTGTCCATTCAGAAAACGAGGCTGGCCTGCCGTCAGTATTTCGAGCGTGAGCGGCTTGCCCAGTACCGACTTCATGTCGAGCGACACGGTCGGGCTCAGCAGATCGATCTCGAATTCGAACAGCTGCGAGAGGCCCTCGGTCCCGTGCATCGAGCGGAACAGCAACTGGTCCTCCGCGAGCGGTGTGTGGGCTTTGACGACTCTGGCCATGGAGCTCTCCCTTTCTACGCTTGGTGCTCAGAAAATTCGTAGTGAAAATCGTCGCCCGCCGCGCTCAGCTGCACGCCGGCGAGCTTGCGCGCACTGACCGTGGCGCCGATGACTTCCTCGCTCAATCGCGGAAGGATCGTGTGCGTGAGGATCGCGTCGATCATCCGTCCACCCGACTCTATGGCCGTACAGCGGCGCGCCACGAGTTCGACGGCGCTGTCGTCGTAAGCCAATGCAATGCCGTGGTTCGCCTGAAGGCGCGCCGCGATGCGATCGAGCTGGAGGCGGATGATGCGATGCAATGCCTCGGCGTGCAACGGGTAATAAGGCACTACAACTAGACGGCCGAGCAGCGCCGGCGCGAACACCTTGAGCAGCGGCTCGCGCAGCGCGGTGGCCAGCGGCTCGGGGTCGGGGCGCAGGGTCGGGTCTTCGCACAGCTGCATGACCAGGTCGGTGCCGACGTTGGAGGTCATGATGATCACGGTGTTGCGGAAGTCGATGTGGCGGCCTTCGCCGTCTTCCATCCAGCCCTTGTCGAACACCTGGAAGAAGATCTCGTGCACGTCGGTGTGGGCCTTCTCGATCTCGTCGAGCAGCACCACGCTGTAAGGCCGGCGGCGCACGGCCTCGGTGAGCACACCGCCTTCGCCATAGCCCACGTAGCCGGGCGGGGCGCCCTTGAGCGTGGAGACGGTGTGCGACTCCTGGAATTCGCTCATGTTGATGGTGACGAGGTTCTGCTCGCCGCCGTACAGCGCCTCCGACAGCGCCAGCGCGGTCTCGGTCTTGCCCACGCCCGAGGGGCCGCACAGCAGGAACACGCCGACCGGCTTGTTGGGGTTGTCGAGCCGTGCGCGCGCGGTGCGGATGCGGCGCGAGATGGTCTCCAGCGCATCGGGCTGCGCGACCACGCGGGCCGAAAGGATCTCGCCGAGCTTCAACACCGACTGCGCGTCGTCGCGCACCATGCGGCCGATGGGAATGCCGGTCCAGTCGGCCACCACGGTGGCGATGGCCTGCGCATCGACGGCCGCGAGGATCAGCGGCGATTCGCCCTGCAGCTGCACGAGCTTGTCCTGTGCTTCGTTGAGTTCGGCGCGAATCTCCTGGGTCGTGCGCTGGAGTTCGGCGGGTGGCGCGTCGGGGTCCGCATCGACGTTCGCAGCTTCCACTTCCTGCGCGTCCGATGCCTCGGCCCGCGCCTGCGGCACCGCGGCCGGCGAGAGCTGCTTGCGCAAGGCCACGATGCGCTCGACCAGCGCGCTTTCTTCCACGCGCCGTTTCTCCAGCACCTCGAGTTCGGCCTGCGCCTGCGCGACCTGCGCCGCGATGTCTTCCACGCGCTGGTGCTCACCGACACCGATGGCCGCCTCGCGCCCCGCGATGCCCGACTCGATGCCCAGCACCTCGATGCGGCGCTGCAGGTCTTCGATGGCGGCGGGCAGCGCATGCTGGCTCAGCGCCACGCGCGCGCAGGCCGTGTCGAGCAGGCTCACGGCCTTGTCGGGCAATTGCCGTGCGGGAATGTAGCGGTGCGACAGGCTCACGGCCGCCTCGAGCGCGGCATCGAGGATGAGCACCCCGTGGTGCTTCTCCAGTTCGGCCGAGATGCCGCGCAGCATGATCACCGCCTTGGGCTCGGTGGGCTCGTGCACCTGGATGGTCTGGAAACGCCGCGTGAGCGCCGGATCTTTCTCGATGTACTTCTTGTACTCCGACCAGGTGGTCGCGCCGATGGTGCGCAGCCGGCCGCGCGCAAGCGCCGGCTTGAGCAGGTTGGCCGCGTCGCCGGTGCCGGCCGTGCCACCGGCGCCGACCAGTGTGTGCACCTCGTCGACGAACAGCACGATGGGCTTGGGGCTCTTCTCGACCTCGTCGATCACCTGGCGCAGCCGCTGCTCGAACTCGCCCTTCACGCCCGCGCCGGCCTGCAGCAGCGTGGGGTCCAGCACCCACAGCGACACGTCCTTGAGCGAAGGCGGCACATCGCCCGCGGCGAGGCGCGAGGCCAGGCCTTCGACCACGGCCGTCTTGCCAACGCCGGCCTCGCCGGTGAGCAGCGGATTGTTCTGCCGGCGGCGCATCAGGATGTCGATGATCTGGCGGATTTCGTCGTCGCGACCGTAGACCGGATCGAGCTCACCCGCGCGTGCCTTGGCGGTGAGGTCGCTCGCATACTTGGCGAGTGCAGAGCCGCCTGCCGCGGGGCCATCGCCCTGGTGGTGCGCCACCGCGGGTGCGCCGCCTGCCGCGCCTGCGCTCGGTGCGGCGTCGAAGTCGTCTTCGGGCGACCCCTCGGTCCACGCAGCGAGCTGCGCCACCAGCACGTCGGGCACGATCTTGTCGAACTCGCGCGAGATGCCCGAAAGCACCTGCCGCAGCCCCGGCGTCTTGATGATGCCCGCGAGCAGGTACGCACCGCGGATGGAGGTGGCCTCGAAGCGCAGGCTCGCATAGACCCATGCGCGCTCGACGGCGTTGTCGACGTGTTCGGAGATGTCGCTGATCGATGTGGCGCCATGCGGCAGCCGATCGAGCGCGCGCACCAGGTCTTGTTCGATCGCATCGAGGTTCAGCCCCGCGCGCTTGACGATGCGCAACATGTCGCTGTCCTGCAGCTGCAGGATCTGGTGCAGCCAGTGCACGAGTTCGACGTAGGCGTTGCCGCGCAGCTTGGCGAAGGCGGTGGCGGTCTCCAATGCCTTGTAGAGCATCGGGTTGAGCTTGGAGAAAAGAGAGACGCGGCGGATGTCGGTCATAAACCCATGGAAGAAGGAGCGGAACGGGAAAACAATGCTTCGGGCTGGAACACCATGTCGCCCGCGTCGGTGTCCGACATGCGCGTGCCGAGCCAGCTGCCCCAGCCGAGACGCTGGCTGCTGTTGAGCCGCATGCCGTGCGCGTCCTGCTTCTTCAGGACGAGCCGCAGATCCCACGCGAACTCGATGCCGACGTACTGTCGCACCCAGTCGACCACCTGCTGCAGCCGCTTGCTGCCCGGCAGGAACTCGCGGAACTCTTCCTGCGAGAGCGGCCCGAGTTCGAGGCGGAACTTGGCTTGAGCATCGCGCACGGCCAGGCCGATGGTGGCGCCGCCGCCGAGCCGCTGGTTGCGGCCGGAAAGGCCGATCCGGCTGACCTGGTGCTCGTCGAGCATCACCCAGTCGCTCACGAATTCCTCGACGTGCACGGGCACGTCGAAGTAGAGCTTGAGGATCTGGATCAGGCCCTCGGGGTTGCGCGTCTGGCGCACGAGGTGCCCCGCCATGAAGGTGCGCGCATGGTCGGCGATGCGGTCGCGCTCCTTCAGGCCGGGCTGCCCCATGTTCATGAGGCTGGACACATAGTCGACGAAGCGATGGCCGTCGGGACGGTCCAGGCTGTTGACCGACTGCGCGTCGGCCCAGGCCCGGTAGAACAGCAGGATCAGCCGGTGATGGAACAGGTCGGCGAACGCGCTGAGGGTGTCGTCGGCGTGATGCCGCTTGCGCTCGCGCGCGTACTCGGTCAGGTGCAGCGGCAGCGGGCCGTTGGGACCGAACAGGCCGAAGCCGTAGATCGAAATGCGTGGAGGTCCATCGCTGTCGACATCGACGCCCGACACGTTCGACGGCGCGAACGCCATCGAGGGCTCCTGCCCGAGGCGCAGCGGCTCGTCGAGCGGACGCGGTGCCCGGCCCAGCAGCGGATGGTCGCCCTGCGCGTCGAGGCGGCGCAGCAGCATGAACAGGTCGTGCTCGAAGGGCTGCTCCAACAGCCTGGCCCAGAGCACCGGATCGACCTCGGGCACGCCGCGCCGTGGCGCCGTGCCGGGCACGGGCGGCGCGACGTCGTGTTGTCGAATCTCGTCCGTATCGAGCACCACCTCGCCTTCACTGGCGGCCGGCGCGTCCTGCTGCATTCCTTCAGTGAAGCCGGTTTCGCTCATACGGCAGGCCGACGTCCCACGCGCGGCGTCCAGCGCGCGATCTCGCCGCGCTGCAGGCTGGACAGCGCGAACTCGGTGAAGGCATTGAGCGACACGTGCCGGCTGAAGAACTGCTCCAGCACGGCGCCGAAGAGATAAGGGCTCGCGCCGGAGAAGGCGACCTCGTCGATCTTGAGTGCCACCTCCACGCCGCGCCCGAACACGATCGGGCCCGGCTCCGGCAGGCGGCGGAACACCGGCGCCAGCGCCATCGAGCGCACGCCCTGGATCTGGCGGCGCACAGAGGGGTCGGCGAGGTTGCCATATAGGTCGAGCATCTCGCGCAGCGCGGCTGCGCCCTGCGCCGCATCCACGTCGGTGAGGCTCAGGTAGTTGAGCCCCAGGTGGCTGATGAGGCGCCAGGTCAGCGCGCCCTCGGCCAATGCGGGGTACGGGCGCGAGGGCCCGCGCAGGATGCGGATGGCGCGCACCGGCGCCGACACACGCAGCGTGAAGTCCGATTCGAGTCCGGTCGGCAGCAGCAGCGGGAGGTCGCGGTTGGTGCACAGCGCGTCGAGCGTGATGTGGCGCAGGCTGTGCGGAAAGGGCGCGTCGTGCTGGTCGACGAGCGACACGTAGACCTCGCTGCCGGTGTAGCTGGTGCGCGTGCCCTGCGCGCGTGCGCGGTCGGACACCAGTCGCGGTTCGCGGCGCAGCGAGAAGTAGGCGCCGAAGTCGCCGTCGTCGGCCGCGAACGAGCCGAGGAAGGGGCGGAACTCGCGCTCTTCGGAGCCGTTGGCCATGTGGCCGGTGACACGTTCGACGGTGAATATCTCGAAGTCGCGCGGGCGTGTGCGGTCGATCACCGCATGGTGCTCATGCTGGCCCGGCCCCACCGGAATGCGGTCGCTGCGGCGCGGCACGAGGTTGATGACGGGCGTGCAGAACAGCGAGAAGTGCTTGGCGTCGACCAACCGTTCGAGGTCGGCGTCGGCGCGATCGAGCAGGATCACGATCTCCATCGTGGTGCCGCCCATGGCCGCGGCCGCCGCGCGCAGCTTGTTCACGCTGAAGAACAGGTAGCGGTCGGGAAACGCGAAGTACTCGTGCAGCAGCCGGTAGCCCTGGAACGAGCGCGCGTCGTAGGGCAGCAGCGCCTGGTCGGGGTCGAAGCCCTCGTGCCTGACGGCCTCGTCGCCGAGCGGCACGATGCGCGCGGTGCTGCCCGGCCCGCTGCGGCAAACCACGCCAACGCTGTGGTGCGCCACGAGTTCGAGCACGCGCAGCGCATGCAGCTCCGCGCCCGAGAGAAAGAATTCGAGCCGATCCAGCGGCATGTCGGCAAAGCGTGCGCCGCCCACGGCTTCGAGCTTGATGGTGATCGCGCTCTTCGCCTGCCGCGCGACCATCGGCATGGCATGCGCGATCTCCGCCGGCACGGGGCCGATACCGGCCTCGGCGATCTTGATGGGCCACAGCGTGACGGCATGGCCGGTGCGGAACTCGCAGGCCGTCTGTTCGCCCTTGATCATGCGTCCGCGCAGGATGGTGTGGCGCGGCAGCTCGTAGCCGGCCTTCAGCGAACCTTCGTTGAGGTTGCCGTCGATCTGCACCACGGCCATCGCGGGCAGCGGCGCAAGGAAGTTGGGGTACACCACTTCGAGCAGCCGCTGCGAGAAGCGCGGAAATTCCGCATCCATCTTGAGCTGGATGCGCGCCGTGAGGAAGCTGAAGCCTTCGAGCAGGCGCTCCACGTACGGATCGCTGACCTCGATGCCGCGCATGCCGAGGCGGCCCGCGATCTTCGGGTAGCGCTGCGCGAACTCGGCCCCGAGCTCGTGCATGTAGGTGAGTTCGCGGTTGTAGTAGTCAAGCAGCCTGGCATCCATCAGAGGCCTCCGGTGGGCCGCAGCACCATGTGCCCGCTTTCAAGGTCGAGCTCCGAGCGCAGGATGAACTCGATCGGGTACGGCACCGACCACAGCGTGCCGCGAATCTCCAGCGCGAGCAGGTTGTGGTGTTCGAGGTCGGTGGCATCTGTCACGCAGCGCACGTCGATGCTGTCCTTCATGATGCGCGGCTCGAAGTCGATGATGGCCGATCGGATGGCCGCTTCGACGTCGGCGAAGTCGACCTCCGACATGCGCCCGCCAGCCCAGCCGCGCACGCCGAAGTTCAGCACCGAGCGGCGCGCGCGGGGCATGGTGTTGATGTTGTGGTCCGCGCCGAAGTTGGTGGTGTTGAGCAGCCACTGCAGGTCGCGCAGCACCGAGTCGCGCAGCAGCCTGCCGCTCATGAGGAAGGCGCCCGCGCGCTCCTGCCGGGTCTGCGGCGTCTTGTCGGTGAGGCGATCGAGCAGCACCGGCTGCAGGCGGTCGCGTGCAACGCTTTCCTGCTGGTCGCCGTCGGTGTCCATCATGGCGCTCATGCGTCGGTGGCCTCCCGTGCGAACTCGATGAGCCGCAGGTCGAGCAGCGAATGGTCGCCGGCTTCGCTGATCAGCGTGCGCTGCCCCAGGCCCGCGTACTGATCTTCGCCGGCCAGCGGCAGCCAGTCGGTGCGGCGGCCCAGCGTGGTCTCGTCGTCGAGCCCTTCGAGCGAGCCCGGGTAGCGCACCGGCACCAGGCCGTTGAGCGCGCGGCCATCGTGCAGCTCGAGCTCGGCGGGGGCCCACAGCAGGTCGACCAGGTGCTGCGGGCGCGAGAACTTGATGCGGCGCACCTCGGGCAGGGGCAGCCATGCATAGCCCGAAGGCGTGAGCAGCTCCAGCACCGGGCCGATGCGCACGTCGCCGTCGCACAGCCAGGCGAAGTCGCTGCGCTCCACCGGTTCGCCGTCGAACGCTTGGGTAGCGCGCGAATCGGAACGGTCGACGCTGGTGAGCGCGCCGTGCAATGCGGGCGCGGCCTGCCGCGCGGTTTCGCGCAGAGCAGCGGCTTCATCGGCGCGGTCGGCCGGCAATGCGGCGGCGGCGATCAGCTGTTCGACCCAGTCCGCATTGCCGCAGACGATGGCCGGTGCGCGCCCGCCGGACCAGAAGTCGCTGCGGTGGCGCTCACCCGCAAGCGCCATCGAACACGTGACGCTGGCAGGCGTGAAAGTGGGATCGAGCTTGGTGGCGAGCTTGAGCTGGTCTTCGGCCCGTTGCCAGTCGCCGCGCAGGGCGAGAAAGTGGCACAGGGCAAGACGCAGGCTGGCATTCTGGGGACTGGCGCGGATCTGCCGCTGTACCCATTCGGTGTGCTCGGCCACGGAGCGTTCGCCCAGCACTGCAAACCCATCGCCCATGAAGCTTCCTCGCTGACTGACTGGCACACGGCGCGAAAGGCCAGTGTGTAAAAGACGGCCGCGAAGGCCGTCGGGAAAACGTCGCGGGGGGCCCGCCGGGCCGGCCGCGCATCGGGAAAAGGGAAATCAGGATTCCCTGTTTTCCTTGATGTTCCAGCCCAGGACCGTCTCGGCGCCCTTGCCGCCCTTGTCGGTCTGTTCCCAGTACTGCTGCTTCACCTTCGCGGCCTGGAAGGCGTACTGCACGAACACGGCGTCGGAGCCTTGCTCTGCCGTGTACTGCACCGAGGTGACCAGCACTTCCTCGAGCGTGACGCGTGTGTATTCGATCTGCGAGCCCCCCGCCTTGCACACCGAAACCTCGACCTTGCTCAGGTGCTTGCCGCTGGCGCAGTTCTTCAGGACGGAGGGTGCCGCCTTGTCGATGCGCGCGAGCACCTGCAGGTCATTGAAGCTGGCCTTGCCAACGCCACCGCCACCGCCGCTGACCATGTTTCCAGGCTGCGTCGCTCCCCAGGCAAACGACTTGATGTCCGTCCACTCCTTGTGGTTCGAGTCCTTCGATTCGCCGTTTGCGCCTTCGACGCGCATGAACATGTCTACTGCCATGATTAACCCCCAAAGTTATATGTGCCCGATTACGGGACACCGTTGAATTAGCTGCTGTCCTTCTTGTTGGATGGCAGCTTCGAAACCAGCCGCAACGACACCGTCAGCCCTTCGAGCTGATAGTGCGGCCGGAGAAAAAACTTGGCGGCGTAGTAGCCCGGGTTGTCCTCGATGGCTTCCACCTGGACTTCCGCCGCCGCCAGCGGCTTCATTGCCTTCGTGTCCTGCGACGAGGTGCCGGGGCTGCCGTCGACGTAGTTCATGATCCAGTCGTTGAGCCAGCGCTCCATGTCCTCGCGCTCGCGGAACGAACCGATCTTGTCGCGCACGATGCACTTCAGGTAGTGCGCGAAGCGGCAGCAGGCGAACAGGTAGGGCAGGCGCGCCGCGAGGTTCGCGTTGGCCGTGGCATCGGCGTCGTAGTACTCGGCCGGCAGCTGCAGCGACTGCGCGCCGATGAAGGCTGCGAAGTCGGAGTTCTTGCGGTGCACCAGCGGCATGAAGCCGTTCTTGGCGAGCTCGGCCTCGCGCCGGTCGCTGATGGCGATCTCGGTCGGGCACTTCATGTCCACGCCGCCGTCATCGGTCGGGAAGGTGTGGGTGGGCAGGTTCTCCACCGCACCACCCGACTCCACGCCGCGAATGGACGTGCACCAGCCGTACTGCTTGAACGAGCGGTTGATGTTCACGCCCATCGCATAGGCCGAGTTGGCCCAGGTGTAGCGGTTATGCGCGGCCGAGTCGGTCTCTTCCTCGAACTCGAACTCGTCGACCGGGTTGGTGCGCGCGCCGTACGGCAGGCGCGCCAGGAAGCGCGGCATGGCCAGGCCGATGTAGCGCGCGTCTTCCGAGTCGCGCAGCGAGCGCCATGCGGTGTGCTCGGTGTTCTGGAAGATCTTGGTCAGGTCGCGCGGATTCGACAGCTCCTGCCACGAGTCCATCTGCATCACCGTGGGCGAGGCGCCCGCGATGAACGGGCAATGCGCGGCGGCCGCGATCTTGGCCATTTCGCTGAGCATCTCGACGTCGGGCGGGCTGTGGTCGAAGTGGAAGTCGCCGATCAGCGCGCCGAAGGGCTCGCCGCCGAACTGGCCGTACTCGGCCTCGTAGATCTTCTTGAACAGGGGGCTCTGGTCCCAGCCGATGCCCTTGTGGCGCTTGAGCGAGCGCGCCACTTCGCGCTTGGACGCGCACATCACGCGGATCTTGAGCTGCTCGTCGGTCTCGGTGTTGTTCACGAGGTAGTGCAGCCCGCGCCAAGCGCCTTCGAGCTGCTGGAACTCCTCGTGGTGCAGGATCTGGTTGATCTGCTCGGAGAGCTTGCGATCGATTTCGGTGATGATGGCCTGCACCGTGCGATAGGCATCGTTGGAGACGGTGACGGTGCTTTCCAGCGCCTGCACGGCCAGCGTCTTGACGGCGTTCTCCACCGCCTCGCGGGCCTGGTCGGTCTTGGGCTTGAACTCGCGCTGCAGCAGGTCGGCGAACTCGTTCGGCTCGAGCGCTTCGACGGTGGCGGGTGCGCGCGCGGCGCTCTGATTGGATGCGGTGCTCATGATGGCGGTCCTTGCTGCTCGCGCTTACTCTGAAGATGTGCCGGGGGCGCCGGCCTTTTCGTTCGCGGCTTCGACCGCCTTCGCCACGGCCGGGTTCGGCGCCGATGCCAGCGACTTGAGGAGGCCGGGGTTCTGCAGCGCCTGCGCGATCAGCTGCTCCGCGCCGTTCTTGCCGTCCATGTACGAGAGCAGGTTCGACAGCTCGGTGCGCGCTTCGAGCAGCTGCTGCAGCGCACCGACCTGGCGGGCGATGCGCGCGGGCGAGAAGTCGTCCATGCTGTCGAAGGTGATGTCGACGTTCATCTGGCCATCGCCGGTGAGCGTGTTGGGCACCTGGAAGGCAACGCGCGGCTTGATGGACTTCATGCGTTCGTCGAAGTTGTCGATGTCCACCGCCATGAACTCGCGCTCGCCGAGGTCGGGCATCGGGTCGATCTGCTTGCCCGCGAGATCGGCGATGACGCCCATCACGAAGGGCAGCTGGATCTTGCGTTCGCTGCCGTAGATCTCGACGTCGTATTCGATCTGCACACGCGGCGCGCGGTTGCGCGCGATGAACTTCTGACCACTGTTTCTGACACGGTTGTCTGCCATAAGCTTCCTCTTGAATCTGTAATGCGTGTGGGTGCGATCCCGGTGGCCTGCCGGCCCGCGGAGCTCCCGATGGCTTTCGCCTTGCTATTCCGTGCTGCCCCCAGCGTTCAGCGGACGTCCTGCAAGGCTCTCTATCTTTTGCAATCCCTCGGGCACGAGCTCTTCGATGATCTGGAAGAAGTTCAGGTCCATCAGCCGCTGCGCTCTTCGTATCAGCATGGGCGCCGGATGACTGGGCTCCATGCGCTCCAGGTACTGGCAGGCCTTCTCCAACACCACCTGCACATCATCACGAGTCGATATTTCAATATCTTTAACCAGCACCGTGCGCGGGCCGGTGCCGCCATTGGCGGTGGCCGCGGCGGCCCCGTTCGCCATCGGCACCGAAGCACCCGCCCCTTGCGCGTCGGCGCCGTCGCGCGCTTCACCGGCCACGGCTGCCGCGTCCTGCGCCTGTTCGGGCAACAGCTGGACCACGGTGCGCAGCGAGCGCTCGAGCCGCGAAAAGTCCGGCGCCCAGCTCTGGCCGAGCGCGCGCTCGCAGGTCTCGCGAATGCGCCGCAGCAGGTCGAGCGCCGCGCGCAACGCCACCACCGGAGGCGCCGCTTTCTCGTGCGCGCGCCGCGCCGCGTCCCGCAGCCGGCCAATGCCGCCCGGGTAATCGATCTGATGGTCGGTCTTGCTCGAATCGAGCAAGGCTTCGACCTGTCGCAGGCTCATCGATGCGCCGCCGTCCTCGAGCAGCCGGGCATCGCGCACGCTGCGCCCGAGTCCCTCGGCTTCGGCCAGCGCGGCCAGTGCATTCATGCGCGGCAGCGGATCTTCGAAGTCGCCATCGACGACGCGCGGATGCACGTCGTTCCAGAATTTCTGCAGCACGGCATCGACGAGTTGCAGCCCATCGACGTAGCCCGGCAATCCACGGTTTTCGGTCCAGGCCAGCGTGAGGGGCACCAGCACGCGCAGGTCCCGCGTGCGTGTGCACAGCTGCTTCGCGATGCGCTCCACGCGTGCCCAGTCGGGCGGCTCCGCGGGGATGATCGTCGAGCCGAATTGCTGCTCGCGCTTACCTGTTGTTGCTTGGTGCAACGCCATGAAATCGGGGTCGTATTCCAGGTCTTCCCCGCAGGAAAGCGGGCCTTCCACAGGCAACTGCAATAGATCGATCTCGCTCGTCGACAACCTCTTCTCCCTTGTTCAACCGTTTCTCAACAGCAGCGATCTTGAGGGGAACAAGAGGCGCGGTCAACAGCAACAGACTGCAACGCGAACCATATGAATCACAAAGGAGTACAACTCCTTTTAAAACTCAAACAGAACGTCTACATGTTCACACTCAGCAGTCCGCGTTCACCCAAGTTGCGCATCAATGCGCTGATGCCAAAAGTCCACATCGGCGCCTGATCGGCGTGCACCACGCGATTGACGAGGGCGCCGAGTTCGGGCGCGGCAATGCGCACGCGGTCACCCACGACATGGGTGAATCCTTGCCCAGGCCCGTGACGGTCCTGTGTCGGCGCGAACATCGTGCCCAGAAACAGCATGAAGCCATCAGGGTAGGCGTGGTGCTTGCCCACGGTCTGCGCCACGAGATCGAGCGGATCGCGGCTGATCTTCGACAGCGAACTCGAACCCTCGAGCGTGAAACCCTCGGGGCCGGTGACTTCCAGCGCGACGGTGATGCGTCGCACGTCCTCGATGCCGAAGTGCGCATCGAACAAGCGGATGAAGGGGCCGATCGCGCACGAGGCGTTGTTGTCCTTGGCCTTGCCGAGCAGCAGTGCGCTGCGGCCTTCGAAGTCACGCAGGTTGACGTCGTTGCCGAGCGCGGCGCCGAGTGTCTCGCCGCGGCTGTTGACGGCGAGCACGACCTCCGGCTCGGGGTTGTTCCACACTGAACCCGAATGGATGCCGACATCGGCACCCGTGCCCACGGCGGCGAGCACCGGGGCCTTGGTGAAGATCTCGGCGTCGGGGCCGATGCCGACTTCGAGGTACTGCGACCACACGCCTTGCGCGATCAGCACGTCCTTGACCTTCATGGCCTCGGGCGATCCCGGCACGATGTCGGCGAGGTTGTCGCCGAGCACGCCGCCGATGGCCGCGCGCGTGGCCTCGGCCTTCGAGGCGTCGCCGCGCGCCTGCTCCTCGATCACGCGTTCGAGCAGGCTCGCGACGAAGGTGACGCCGCTGGCCTTGATGGCCTGCAGGTCGCAGGGCGCGAGCAGCCAGGGCTTGCCGGCGTCGCGTGCGCTCTCGTCGCTGTTGGCGATGGCCTCGTCGAGCGAGGCGATGCGCGGTGCGCTGCGCAATGCACGGCGAACGGCTTCGGCGGGCGCCTCCTTGCCTTCGAGCAGGTCGCTCATGGTCGGCGCGAGCCTCGACAGGTCGTACAGGCCGCCTTCGTGTACGGCCACCAGCACGGGGCCCACGCCGGGTTGCCAGAGGCGGCCGACGAGGGTGGCGCGTTCGGCGTCGCGGGGCAGGCTGGAAGAAGTTGAAAGATCGAGCGGCATGGCGTGGTGTCTCCGTGAGGTTGTGTGCGCTACGTTGCATCGTAGCGGCGCAGCGGGGAGGCGACGCGGCCGGCCGCTCCTTTTGTGTCAGTGCCGCGCGGCTCGCACGCGCGCCACTTCGGCGGGCAGGTTGGCCCACGCGGGCTCCTGCGGTGCGAAGCGCGCGCGCATGTAGCCGGCGAGTTCGGCGATCTGCCGGTCGTCGAGCGCCTCGCGGAACGCAGGCATGAAGCCGATGTCGCGGCTTGCGGGCTCGCGCACGCCGTCGAGGATGGTGCGCAGCAGGTTGTCGGGCCGCGCGCTCGTGAGGCCGCTGTTGAGGGCCAGCGGCGTGTTCACGCCGAGCAGCGTGGGGCCGTCGCCGTCGTGGTGGCATGAGGCGCAGGCGCTGTCGAACATGCGCTGCGCGGGGCCGAGAAGCTGGCCCTGGGTGCGCGCCGCGTTGTCGATGGCCTGTTGCGCAAGCGCTTGCGGCTCCGCCACCGGTGCGGGATTGAGCGAGCCGAGGTACACGGCCATCGCGCGCACATCGTCGTCGGGCACCTGCGCGAGTTCGCGCACCACCTCGGCCATCGGCCCGCCCGCGATGCCGTGGCGCGGCGAATGACCGTTACGCAGGTAGCGGTACAGCGCGTCGGTGTCCCACGGCACGGCGGCCTTCGACAACTGCGTGAGTGCGGGCGCCTCCCAGCCGTCGACCATCGCGCCCGAGAGGAACGCGCTGCCGCCCTGCTCCGCGCCGAGCGCGTTGCGCGGCGTGTGGCATGCGCCGCAATGACCCAGGCCGTTGACGAGGTACGCGCCGCGGTTCCACTCGGCGCTTTGCGTGGCCACGGGCCGCACCGGCGTGGGGTCGTGGAAGAGCGCGTTCCAGCCGGCCATCAACGGGCGCATGCTGAACGGGAACTTGAGTTCGGACTTCGGCGTTTCCGCACGCACCGCAGGCATCGACATGAAGTACGCATAGAGCGCCTGCAGGTCGTCGTCGCTGGTCTTCGCAAACGCGGTGTAGGGGAACGCGGGGTACAGGTAGTGGCCGTCGCGCGAGACGCCTTCGCGCATCGCGCGCTGGAAGGCGCTGAAAGACCAGCGGCCGAGGCCCGTGTCCGCATCGGGCGTGAGGTTGGTGGTGTAGAGCGTGCCGAAGGGCGTCTCCATCGCGCGGCCGCCTGCGTTCGGTGTGCCGCCGGGCACGGTGTGGCACACGGCGCAGTCGCCGGCGGCGGCGAGCACGCGGCCGCGGTCGATGGTGGACTGGCTGTAGACGGGTGCGGTGAGCGATACGGGCGCGATGGCGGAGCGCCAGCCGAGCAGGCCGGCGATGATGCCGAGGCCGCCGATGAAGAGTGCGGCACCAGTGGCCCACAGGCCCTTCCTCTTGGGCCAGATGGCTCCCGCATTGCTCCTTCCGCCTCTGGGGGAAGGTTGTGATGGGGGCACGGCAGCGTCACCATTCGTACGCCGCTCACCCCCGCCCTCCCCCAAAGGGGGCGGGAGAAATTCCCGATTCAACTCCGCCAACACCGTCTCCGGCGTGAACGGCGGCGATCTGAACCGCACTCCCGTCGCATCGAAGATCGCATTCGCGATCGCCGCCGTCCCCGGCACCGACGACGATTCGCCCGCGCCCAGCGAAGGCTCGCCGGGCCGGGGCATGTGCATCACCTCGATCACCGGCACTTCGCGGAAATTGATGATCGGGTAGCTGCCCCACTCACGGCTCGCGACCACACCGGAAGGCAACACCCCAGGCAGTTGTGCGCCGCCAGACCCGCCCTGCGGCGCGAACTGCACTTGCTCCTTCAGCGCCCGGCTCGTGGTCTGGATCACGTTGCCGTGCACTTGGTGTTCGACACCCGCTGGGTTGACCAGCAAACCCGCGTCGTGCCCCACCACGACGCGGCGCACGTGCACCTCGCCGGTCTTGCGGTTGACCTCCACATCGGCCACCCACGCGGCCCACGCCGCGCCGAAGCCCGGCCACTTGCTGTGGATGTAGCGCGCATACGCGAAGCCCTGCCCGAAGAGGATGTCGCCGCCCTCCCCGAGCCCGCCGTCGGCGTTTTCCTGCGGTCCGGTGCGCATGCGCCAGCCGGCCTTCTGCGCGGTCGCCTGCACGAGCTCGAACGCGCGCGGATCGTCCAGGTGCCGCAGCCGGAATTGCACCGGATCGACACCCGCCGCCGTGGCGAGCTCGTCGATGTACGACTCATGCGCGAACGAACTCGGCAGCGCCGACACGCCGCGCAGCCACGAGGCGCGCACGATCGGCGCCATGTCGTTGACCTTCACGCGCAGGTTGTCGTAGCTGTATGGCGGGCGCGCAGTGCGGTCGCCCATCTCGTAGGCCTGCGCCACCGGCTCGATGGTGCGCGTGAGCAGCAGCGCGAGCGTGGGCGCGCCGTTGGACGGGTACGAGGTTTCGAAGTCGTAGGCGGCCACGCGGCCATCGGCCATCAGGCCGCCGTCGATCTCCATGAGCTGCGCGGCGCCCTTGGGCTCCCAGGCGTGCTCCTGCTCGCGCGTGAGCTGCACGCGCACCGGCGCGCCGACGGCGCGCGCGAGCAAGGCGGCATCGGCGGCCACGTCGTCGGCGCCGTTTCGGCCGTAGCAGCCTGCCGCTTCCATGCGGATGACGTCGACCTGCACGTCTTCCACGCCCATGAGCTTCGCCAGATCGGCGCGCAGCACATGCGGGTTCTGCGAGCCGGCCCAGCAGCGAAGGACGATGCCGCCGCCATCGATCGGCTGCCACTCGGCCAGCGCGCACGAGGGCCCGATGGACGCGTGCATCTGGTACGGCCACACATACGTGCGGTGCATCGGCTGCGCGGCCGCGGCGATGGCGCCATCCACATCGCCTTCATCGACCAGCAGGCGCTGCGTCGAGGGGTTGTCGCGCAGCGCCCGTGCAAGGTCGCCGAGGTCGGGCATGCCGGGCCACGGTTTCCACGCGACGCGCAGTTCGCGCAGCGCCTGCTCGGCGTGCTCCTCGCGCTCGGCCACGATGCCGATGAAATCGCGGATGACGACCACCGCGCGGATGCCGGGAATGTGCGCGATGGACGATTCGTCCACCGACTCGAGCGTGTTGCCGATGAACTCGCCATGGTCCGCGCCCGCATACGGCGGGCGCACCACGCGGCCATGCAGCATGCCGGGCACGCGCATGTCGTGCACGAACACGAGGTCGCCCGCGAGCTTGGCCGGAATGTCGACGCGCGCCTGGCGCGTGCCGACGACGCGGTAGTCCGCCGGGTCCTTGGGCTGCGCCTGGGAATCGAGCCGCAGCACGGTGCGCTGGCCGGCCACGAGCTCGGCGTAGCCGACGTGGCGATCCGGCGCCTCGGTAACGCGCACCACGCCGTTGCGCACCTGCAGCGCATCGACGTCCACGCCGAGCCGCTCGGCCGCGCGTGCGACCAGCCACGCGCGCGCCTGCGCGGCGGCGAGGCGCAGCGGCTGCGCATGGATCTGGATCGACGCGCTCGCGATGGTCGCGCCCTGGTTGGGCGCGCGCGCGGTGTCGCCGAGCATCACGCGCACGCAGGGCATGCCGAGGTCGAGCTCCTCGGCCACGATCTGTCCGAGCGCGGTCTGGATGCCAGTGCCAAGGTCGACGTGGCCGTTGAGCGCGCAGGCGCTGCCGTCGTCCCATACGGCGAGCAGGATCTCGTCGCCCTCGATGGGGTTGCCGGCGATGAAGGCTGGCTGGCCATTGGCGGTCGGCGGCGCGGGCGGGGTCTCGCGCACCACCAGCAGAACGCCGTTGGAAGCGAGGAATTCGGCGCGCGTGCGCGGCAGATCGGCGCGGCGTGTCATGGCTGTTGCCCCCTCTCCCACCGGAAGAGGGAAAAAGGCCACCGGCTCATGGAGCCACCTTCGCGCGCATGCGGAAAGCCGCGCGCTGCACCGCATCGAGTATTTCGATGTGCGTGCCGCAGCGGCACAAATTGCCCGACAGCTCGCTGCGGATGCGCGCCTCGCTCGCATCCGGATCGCGCGCGAACAAGGCGGCCGCCTGCATCACCATGCCGTTGAGGCAGTAGCCGCACTGCGCGGCCTGCGCATCTTCGAACGCGGCCTGCACCGGATGCCAATCGCCGCGCGCGCCCAGCCCTTCGAGCGTGGTGATCGCACGCCCCGCCACGCCATGCGCGGGAATCACGCACGAGCGCGCCGCCACGCCGTCGACGTGCACCGTGCACGCGCCGCACTGCCCCAGTCCGCAGCCGTACTTGGGGCCGTTCAGCCCCAGGTCGTTGCGCAGCAGGTGCAGCAGCGTCGCCTCGCGCGGCACGCCCTCGATCGATTGCGCCCGGCCGTTGACCAGCAGGTGCAGCGGCTCAGCGCCGCAACTGTCCGTCACGGGTGTACATCTCCAGGTCCACGAAGGTCGAGCCGTTGTGGTTCTTCGCGCTGTACTCGATGGGAAAGTCGCCGAAGCGCGTGCTGCCGATGCTCTCCAGCCCGGCGATGAAGCTGTCGCGCGTGAGCGTCTTGCCCGCCCGGCGCAGGCCCTCGGCCATCACGCGCGCGACGATGTAACCCTCCAGCGCGGTGTAGCTGTCGATCTTCTCGCCGAACTCGGCGCGGTCGCGCTGGTAGTCGGCCACGATGGGCACGCGCTGCGCCGTCGGCGGCGGCACGATGCTGGCCGTGACCAGCCCCGCGAGCTTGCCGTCGAGCCGCTTGGCCGAGCCGGCCGCGTCGGTGATGCCGACCGACAGCGTGTACAGCGGCGAGCCCACGCCGTTCGCGCGGTAGTCGCGCATGAACACCTCGACCATGCGGCCGGCCATGATCATCACGACCGCGCCGGGCTTGGCTTCGGCGAGGCTGGTGGCGACCTGCTTCGCGTCTTCCGCCGTGATCGCGAGCGGCAGCGTTTTCACGACCTGCACCTTGTAGTCGGCCGCCAATTCCTCGCAGGTGGCGAGGTTCGACTTGCCGAAGGGGCTGTCCTGGTACACCACGGCGATCGACGAAATGCCGATGGTCGAGAGGTGGCTGATGATCTTGCGCAGCTCCAGGTCGTAGCCCGCGCGCACGTGGAACAGGTAGCGGTTGACCTTGGCGCGGAACGAGCTGGTGCCCACCAGCGGCGCGAACATCGGCACGCCGGCCTTCTCAGCGAGCGGCATCGCGGCCGCGAGGTTGCCGGTGGCCACGTAGCCGGTGAGCGCGAAGACCTTGTCCTCATCGATCAGCTTCGCGGTGTTGGCGGCCGTCTTCGCCGGGTCGTAGGCATCGTCGTAAGTGACGAGTTCGATCTTGCGGCCATTGACGCCACCCGACTTGTTGACGCGGTCGAAGTACAGCTTGATGCCCGCGCGGTAGTCGATGCCGAAGTCTTTCGCCGGCCCGCTGAGCACGGCCGACTGGCCGATGCGGATGGTGGTGTCGGACACGCCGTTTTCAGCGCGTGCCGATCGAAGAAATCCAGGGCCGAGCGCCAGCATTGCGCCGCCCGCCACCATGGCGCGCCTTGATATCGAAAGCTTCATGCGTCTTTTTCTCAGGTTGTCGTCGTCAGGGAACGATTCGTTCGTTCAGGTGGCCTGTACATCGGCGGACTGGATGCGCTTGACGCCCTTGGCCGCCATCTGTTTCCAGGCCGCGGCGAGCGAGCCGTTGAGGTCGATGCCGCGCGTGGCGTCCTCGATTACATAGGCCTCGAAGCCGGCCTTGCGCGCGTCCATCGCGGTCCATGCCACGCAGAAGTCGGTGGCCAGCCCGGTGACGAACACGGTCTTGATGCCGCGCGCCTTCAAGTAGCCGGCCAGGCCGGTGGCCGTCTTGTGGTCGGCCTCCTCGAAGGCCGAGTAGCTGTCCATGTCCTTGTGGAAGCCCTTGCGGATGACGAGTTGCGCGGTCGGCACCTTCAGGTCCTTGCCGAGCGCCGCGTCGTCCGTGCCCTGCACGCAATGGTCGGGCCACAGCACCTGCGTTCCGTAGCTGAGCTTGGTGGTCTCGAAGGGCTTCTTGCCGCTGTAGGTGCTTGCGAACGAGGCATGGCCCGCCGTGTGCCAGTCCTGCGTGACGACGATGTTCTCGAACGCCGGTGCGAGTGCGTTGATGACCGGAATCACCTCGTTGCCGCCCTTGACCGCGAGCGTGCCGCCGTCGAGAAAGCAGTTCTGCACGTCGACCACGATCAACGCAGCCTTGGCGCCCGGCTTGATCTTGCCGGCCGCGAAAGCGTTGAAGCCGAAACTGCCGAGGCCGCCGGCCATCCCGAGGGCAGCGGCGGATTTCACGAGGGTTCTGCGATGCATGGCGTGGACTCCGGTGGGTTGATGAAGAACGAAAGACTCAGACGCTCAGATAAGCACGGCGCACTTCGTCGTTGGCCGCGAGCTCGGCCATCGTCGCGTGATAGCGGATCTGCCCCTTCTCGAGCACATAGGCGCGGTCGGACACCAGCTCGGCGAAGTGCATGTTCTGCTCCGACAGCAGGATGCTCACGCCCTGCGCCTTCAATTCGAGAATCATGTTGGCCATCTGCTCGACGATCACCGGGGCCACGCCTTCGGACGGCTCGTCGAGCAGCACCAGGTAGGGGTTGCCCATGAGCGTGCGCGCGACCGTGAGCATCTGCTGCTCGCCGCCGCTCATGCGCCCACCCGGTCGGCTGGGCATCTCGCCGAGGTTGGGAAACAGCTTGAACAGCCGCTCGGGCGTCCACAGCGGCGCGTCGGTGCCGTCGGCCCAGCGGCGCGCGGGCTGCTTGCCGACCTCGAGGTTCTCCATCACCGTGAGGTCGGTGAATACGCGGCGGTCTTCGGGCACGAAGCCCAGGCCCAGTCGCGCGGCGTGGTGCGGCTCGCTCTTCGAGATGTCGTGGCCCAGGAAACGCACGGCGCCTCGGCGCTTGGCGAGCATGCCGATCAGCGCCTTGAGCGTGGTCGACTTGCCCGCGCCGTTGCGGCCCATGAGCGCAACCACTTCGCCGCGGCGCACGTCGAGGTCGACGTCATAGAGGATCTGCGCGGCGCCGTACCAGGCGCACAGGGCCTTGGCCTGCAGAAGAGGTTCTTGCGTGCTCATGCTGCGACTCCAAGGGCTGCGGCTTTCTCTGCAATCTTCTCGAATGTCTTGCCGCTGCCGAAGTACACCTCCTGCACCTTCGGGTGATCTCGGATTTCGAGCGGTTTGCCCTGCGCGATGAGGCGCCCGCGCGCCAGCACGATCATGCGGTCGGCATACGCAAACACCACGTCCATGCTGTGCTCGGTGAACAGCACGGCCATGCCGCGCTGGATGACGAGGTCCTTGGTCAGCGCCATCAGCGAGTTGCGCTCTTTGGGCGCCATGCCGGCGGTGGGCTCGTCCATCAGCAGCAGCTTGGGCGAGTTGGCCATCGCGATGGCGAGCTCGACGCGCTTCACGTCGCCGTAGGCCAGCACGCTGCAGGGCCGGTCGGCCTGCGATTTCATGCCGACCTGGTCGAGCAGTGCCAGCGCTTCGTCGCGCTTGTGGTCGGCCGCGCGGCGCCACATCGAGAACAGCTTGCCGTCGTGCGACAGCAGCGCCATCTGCACGTTTTCGGCCACGGTGAGCGAGGCGAAGGTCTCGGCGATCTGGAAGGTGCGGCCCACGCCGCGGCGCCAGATGTCGCGCGGCTTGCGGCCCACGAGCTCGTGCCCGTCGAACAGGATCGAACCCTGGTCGGCCTTGAGCTGACCGTTCACCATGTTGAAGGTGGTGGACTTGCCAGCGCCGTTCGGGCCGATCAGCGCGAGCAGTTCGCCGGCGTGCAGCTCGAAGCTGATGCCATCGACGGCCTTCACGCCGCCGAAGGACTTGCCGAGGTTCTCGACCTTGAGAAGGGGTGCACTGGAGGTGGTCATGCCTTGGCCTCCTTCACCTCGGCCGCTGTCGGTGAATCGGGCTTGGCCCGGCGCAGCACGCGGTCGGTCAGCTGCTTTGCGAAACCCGCGATGCCCTGCGGGAACAGCAGCACGAGGAGCAGGATGATCGCGCCCAGCGTCGCGCGCCAGTAGTCGGTGTTGCGCGCCACGGTGTCGTGCAGCCAGCTGAAGGTGACGGCGCCCACCACCGGCCCCGCCAGCGTCTGGATGCCGCCCAGCAGCACCATCACCAGCCCGTCGACCGACTTGTCGACGCTGAGGCTTTCGGGCGAGATGCTGCCCTTGGAGAAGGCATACAGCGAACCCGCGAGGCCAGCCGCTGCACCGGCGATGACGAAGGCCGTCCACTGCATGCGCTTGACGTCGATGCCGATGGCATCGGCGCGCAGCAGCGAGTCGCGGCCCGCGCGCAGCGCGTAGCCGAAGGGCGAGAACAGCACGCGGCGCAGCATCAGGATGCCTGCGGCCGCGAGCACCAGCGTGAGCCAGTAGTAGGTGCGCTTGTCCGACAGCCACTCCGAGGGCCACACGCCCGTGAGGCCGTTGCTGCCGCCGGTGAACGAGTCCCACTGGTAGACGATGGCCCAGGTGATCTGCGCGAAGGCCAGCGTGAGCATCGCGAGGTACACACCCGACAGCCGCACCGCGAACCAGCCGTAGACGAAAGCGCCGATGGCCGCGACCAGCGGCGCCACGACCAGCGCCGCTTCCATCGGCAGGCCGCTCGCGCGCACCAGCAGTGCGGCACCGTAGGCCCCGAGGCCGAAGTAGGCGGCATGCCCAAACGAGTGCATGCCGGCCGGGCCCATGATGAAGTGCAGGCTCGCGGCGAACAGCGCGGCGATCAGCAGGTCGATCAGCAGCACCGTGGTGTAGGGAGAGTCGACCGTGAGCAGCGGCATCGCCATCAACACCACGCCCAGCGCGGCGACCAGCCACAGGTAGCCCTTGCTCGCGCGGCGCAGCGGCTCCTCGGCCATGCCCACGTAGCGGCTCGGCGCCTGCGGCCGGCCGAACAGGCCCCACGGGCGCCACACCAGCACCACGGCCATCACGACGAAGTCGACCACCAGCGTGAGCTTGGAGAACGACACGCTGTAGCCGAAGATTTCCACCACGCCGATCCAGATGCAGACCGCCTTGATCTCCGAGATCAGCAGCGCCGCCGCATAGGCGCCCGGAATGGAGCCCATGCCGCCCACCACCACGACCACGAAGGCCGCGCCGATGGTGTTGAGGTCCAGCGCGAGCGTGGCCGGCTCGCGCGGCAGCTGCAGCGCGCCGCCCAGGCCCGCGAGCATCGCGCCGAGCCCGAACACCGCGGTGAACAGCCAGGCCTGGTTCACGCCCAGCGCGCTGACCATCTCGCGGTCCTGCGTGGCGGCGCGCACCAGCGTGCCCCAGCGGGTGCGCGTGAGCAGCAGCCACATGAGCCCGAGCACGACCGGGCCGACGACGATCAGGAACAGGTCATACGTGGGGAACTGCCGGCCCAGGATCTCGACCGAGCCCGACAGGCCCGGTGCGCGCGGACCGAGCAGTTCGTCGGGGCCCCAGACATAGAGCACCGCGTCCTTGATGACCAGCACGAGTGCGAAGGTCGCCAGCAGCTGGAACAGCTCGGGCGACTTGTAGATGCGGCGCAGCAGCACCATCTCGATCAGCGCGCCGAGGATGCCGACCGCGACGGCGGACAGCACCACGGCCGGCCAGAAGGCCATGCCGCCGCCGAGCTTCTCGACCAGCGTGTAGGCGAGGTAGATGCCGACCATGAAGAAGGAGCCATGCGCAAAGTTGACGATGCGCGTGACGCCGAAGATCAGCGAAAGGCCGGCCCCCACAAGGAACAGCGACGAAGCCGACGACAGCCCGGTGAGGAACTGAAGCAGCAGGGACGAGAGGCTCATGGGTGCAAGCATTCCGGGAAGAAAAAGGTCAGTCGGCGGCGCGGGACTTCTTGACGTCGGCGGCGCTCGGCTGGAACTTGGCGCCGTCGAAATACGTGTAGTCGACCATCACGCCCTTGCCGTTCTCGTTCTTCGTCTTGCCGACGAAGGCGCCCATGGTGGACTGGTGGTCCTCGGCGCGGTAGCTGATCTTGCCGAACGGCGTGTCGACCTGCAGGCCCTTGAACGCGGCGACGAGCTTCGGCGTCTCGGTGCTCTTGGCCTTCTCGATGCCGGCCGCGACCGACTTGATCATGCTGTAGCCGACCACCGAACCCAGGCGCGGATAGTCCTTGTACTTGCCGTGGTAGGCGAGGAAGAAGGCCTTGTGCTCGGGCGTCTGGATGCCGTACCAGGGGTAGCCGGTCACGATCCAGCCGTTGGGCGTTTCGTCCTTGAGGGGGTCGAGGTATTCGGGCTCGCCGGTCAGCACGCTGACGACCGCGCGGTCCTTGAACAGGCCGCGCGTGTTGCCTTCGCGCACGAACTTCGACAGGTCGGCGCCGAACAGCACGTTGAAGATCGCGTCGGGCTTGGCATCGGCCAGCGCCTGCGCGACCGCGCCCGCATCGACCTTGCCGAGCGGCGGCGCCTGCTCGGCGACGAACTCGACGTCGGGCTGCGCGGCCTTCAGCAGCGTCTTGAACGCGGCCACGGCCGACTGACCGTATTCGTAGTTGGGGTACACGACCGCCCAGCGCTTCTTCTTGAGCTTGACGGCCTCGGGCACGAGCATCGCGGCCTGCATGTAGGTGCCGGGGCGCAGGCGGTAGGTGTATTCGTTGCCGCCCTGCCAGGTCATCTTGTCGGTCAGCGGTTCGCCGGCCAGGAAGAAGATCTTCTTCTGCTTGGCGAAGTCGGCCACGGCCAGGCCGGTGTTCGACAGGAAGGTGCCGGTGAGCACGTCGATCTTCTCGCGCGCCACCAGCTCCTCGGCCACGCGCACGGCGTCGCCCGGGTTGGCGTTGTCGTCGCGCGTGATGAGTTCGACCTTGCGGCCGTTGACGCCGCCCTTGGCGTTGATTTCTTCGACGGCCAGCTCCATCCCCTTCTTGTAGGGCTCGAGGAAGGCGGGCTGGGCCTTGTAGCTGTTGACCTCGCCGATCTTGATCACGCCCTGCGCATGCGCGGGAACGAGAGCAGTGGTCAGCGCGGCGAGGGCCGCGGCGCTGAAGACGTGACGCAATGGGTTCATGAGGAAAACTCCTTGGGATCGAAAGAGAAGAAAACGGCGTGAGTGGATGCGGGGCGGGCGGGACGGCGTTAGCGCAGACCGTCTTCGCCCTTGATTTCGCTGACCTGCAGGCCGCCAATGCGCGGCAGTGGACGGCCGCTGTCGGTGACTGCGACCGCCACCACGATCTCGTTGGCGCGCGGCGCATCGCTCACGCGGGCTTCGATGGCGTCGAAGTGACTGCGAACGAAGGCCGCGTCCTTATGGCCGAGCGGCACGTCGATGGCAGTGCCCAGCGTGCCCAGCTTCTTGGCCGAAGGCACGAGCGCCGCGCCCTTCTCGACCGCCGCGCGCAGCGGCGCGCCGAGCTTGGGATGCAGGATGGCAGCGGCGTGTTCGAGCTCGCCGCGCTCGCCGACGATGGCGGCCTTGCCGTAACTCTGCGCCTGGCCGGGCTCGATGTCGAGCGCCTTCACGGCCTTCTGGCCCAGCAGCGCGCCGAGTTCTTCGCCGATGGCGATGAGTTCGTCGAGGTTCTCGCTGTAGCGCCCCGCGTAGGGGTTCTCGATCACGGCGATGGCGACGGCGCGGCGCGTGGGCGGCGTGACGTCCTGGCCCATCTCCTTGCGGGTTTCGTCGACCTGAACGACGAGCTTGCGGATGTTGGCGGTCATGTCTTGTGTTCCTTCGTGTCTCTTGTTCAGGTCAGCGCAGGCCGTCCCATTTGCTGATGTCTTTGGCGAGCAGGCCGCCGACGCGGGCGTGCACGCGGTAGCCGGTGCTCATCGCGAGGATGAAGACGATCTCGTCGGCCGCAGGCGCGCCGGGCACGCGCACTTCGATGGCATCGAACTGGCCGCGCACGTAGCTCGCGTTGATGTTGGTCAGCGGCACGTCGAGTGCGGCACCGGGCGGCCCGACCTTCTTGGTCGAGGGCACGATGGACAGCGCATTGCCTGGCTGGCCGGTTTTCTCTTCGGCCTTGCCCGCGGTGTAGGCCGCGCGGCTGCCCTTCCAGCCGAGCAGTTCGCGCATCGCGTAGCCGCCGGGCACATGCCACAGTGCGCCGTGCTCCAGCTCGCCATCGGCGCCGACGATGGCGCCCTTGCCGTAGGTGGCGATCTGCTCAAGCGGCACGTCCATGGCGGCGTGCAGCCTGTGCGCCATGTCGACGCCCACGGGGTCGAGCAGCGCCATCATCGGAAGGATGTCGGGCTCGTAGCGGCCGGCGAAAGGATTGGTCAGCACCGCGCCGATGGCACCGCGCACCAACGGGGTGTCGGCACGCGGTCCGAACTCGTGGTGGATGTGCTCGACATGGGTGAAGACGCGGCGTATATCGATCATGAAAAAGGACCTTGCTTTTCGTTAAGCAAATACTGAACCAACTGCTTTCGGCAGCACTGTCTGCAGCGACTTCGAGCATAAGGGCTCGACAAGTCGAAACTGCCCCTGGCAAACGAGTAGAACGGCCCAGGCGAGCCCCCCTTTTTGCAGGACCTTGGCGCAGATCGCGCCCGTATCGAGTGCGCTTTTGACCTGCGACGGTGCGAGCGTCGGCACGTCGACGGTGACGAGCATGTCGCCGAGGTCGCTGTCGTCCTTGCATTCGTTCGCGGGGCGGCGCGCGATGGCGTCGTCGTCGACATCGACGGCGTTGGCGATCACTGTCGCGGCGGCGTCGGCCTGCGCTGCGGTGGCGGCCAGGACCGTCACGCTGTCGGCGATGCCCAGCGAAAAGCTGCGCCCGCGCCAGCCGCTGGTGGCGACGCCGCGCACGGGCTGGTCCGCGTGCAGTTCGAACTGGCCGTCGGTGATGAGGGCGCCGCCGTGGTCGCGCCAGTCGAAGCGCGCGAGGTCGGCGAACACACCCACGCGCGCCGACTGGCCGGGCGCGAGGTGCAGTGCGATGTCGCCGCCGTTGTTGATCCACGCGCGCTCGATGCCGGGGCGGTCGTAGAACGCGATCAGCTCCTGCGCGACCGAGCCCGCGACTGCTGCCATGGGCGTGATGAACATCGGCGAGAACGCGGCGCAGGCGTCCCACATGCGCCTGGCGACCACGCCTCGCGGACGCATGTCGTCGCTCACGGGCAGGCGCAGCAGCGGCAGCTCGCGCACGAGCTCGTCGAGCACATGGACGAAGCGTGCCCACGCAGCGTCGTGCGCGGCCGCCACGGCGTAGGGGTCGCCGTGCGCCTCGGCCACGATGTCGATCGGGCCGTGGTTGAAGTGCCAGCGGCCGCTGTCGAGGGCACTGCGTTGGGCGCTCATGGCTGCGCGCCCCCGTCTTTCTCCCTCCCCCTCCGGGGGAGGGTCGGGGTGGGGGCACGCGGCGTATCCATTGGGCGCTCTGCCTGCCCCCATCCCAGCCTTCCCCCGGAGGGGGAAGGAGCAACACGCAAGCCGCACATCGACGCGAGCATGGATCAGCCCAGCATGGGTGCGTGGCCGAGCGGCCACGGGTTGGCATCGTCCATTGCGAGCCATTGGCGTGCGAGCGGTGCGCCGTCTTCCTGCCATGCACCGCGCGCGAGCGCCTGCTCGAGCGAAAAGATGTGCTCCATGTGACCGCCGAGCGCCTCGTAGTCGTCGCGCCGCATGCTGAACTCGATGGGCGCGACGATGGCTGGCGTGGGCACGGTGCCGAAGCTGTTGTCGGGCATGCGCATGACATCGGCCATCACGGTGATGCCGCCGCCAGGCCACACGTAGGCCGGCGCGCCGCCGCAGGTGACGTTGACCAGCGCGCGCTTGATGGCCCGCGTGAGCAGCACCGGGTTTTCGGTGACGCCCGCGCGCAGGCTGCCACCGGCGCCGCCGAGGAACAGCACGGTGCACAGCGAAGGCTCGCAGTTCTCGCCGATGCGATCGACGATGCGCTTCACTTCGGGCGGCATTGGCTGTTCGACGGGCTTGAGCGCATCGTCGAGCACGTACCACTGCGCGTGCTCGCCGGTGGTCGAGGTCATCAGCAGGCGCAGGCCGGGCCGCGCCACGCCCTCTTCCCAGCCCTCGATGATCGCAAGCGGATCGGCGATGTCGGTGCCGCCCCAGCCGTTGCCCGGGTTGGCCACCTGGAAGTAGCGCCCCGGCGTCGACTTGCGCCCCAGCATCTGGATGCCCGAGGGCGCCATGTCGAGGCAGCGGCCGGCCTGGTGCTCGGTGAGCACGCCGGTGATGTGGTCGTCGACCACCACCACCTCGTCGGCCACGCCCGCGAACTGGCGCGCGAAGATGCCGACCGCCGCCGAGCCGCAGCCCACGCGCATGCGCTGCTCTTCCACGCCGTTGACGATGGGCGCCCTGCCGGCCTGGATGACGAGGGTGGAGCCGCCGTCGATGGTGCACTCCACGGCCTTCTTGTTGCCCAGCAGCTGCATCAGCTCGGCCGTCATGCGGCCTTCTTTCTTGCTGCCGCCGGTGAGGTGGTGCACGCCGCCCAGCGAGAGCATCTGCGAGCCGTACTCGGCCGTGGTGACGTGGCCCACGACCTCGCCGCGGTAGCGCACGTTGGCCTGCTCGGAGCCGAGGAAACGGTCGGTATCGATCTTCACCTTGAAGCTGCAGTAGCTGAAGATGCCTTCGGTGACGACGGTGACCATGTCGACGCCCCGGGCTTTCGAGGCCACGATGAAGGGGGCCGGCTTGTAGTCGGGGTAGGTGGTGGACGAGCCCACGCCGGTGACGAAGACTTCGTCGGCGTGCAGCAGGTCGCCGTTCCAGTCGGGGGCCTGCGCCGTGGCGGGCTCGGCGCCCGGGCGATCGAAAAACACCAGCGCCGGCGCCTCGCTCTCGATCGTCCGGCGCAGCAGCACCACCGGATCGACGCGCACCAGCACGCCGTCGCGATTGGCGTAGCGGTCGCAGGCGCCGGTGCGGCCGTCGGAGATCTGGCACAGCACCGGGCAGGCGTTGCACTCGACCTTGGCAGTGCTCATGCGCTCGTTGCGCGGCGGCGCCTTGCCGAAGGCGCCGCTGCCGGCTTCGGCCACCACGGGCATGTCCATGCCGGGGAGGCCATCTGTCTTGGTGTGTTCTGTCATCGGGGCGATCTCGTGGGCGTTTCGGTGATGTGCGGGGGCAAATCCTGGCTGCCGGGGTTTGCAACAAACGTGCCGTCAGCCCGCTTGTGCACCGACTTCCGTTTGTGTAGCATTCCCTACACTTTCATGTTGCGTTCACTACATTCGCAGTCAATGTAGCAAACGGGCCCGATGCTTGCAATGGTGTTTTCTCGCGCTGTCCGTCGGGGTTTTTCCGACCAACGACAATGGAGGGTTCGCAGCCGGCCGGCGGCCGCATGCCCCAAGGGCGTGCATCCCGGCCCAGCCACCTTCCACTGTTCCAACCAACTCTTGAGTTCCGTATGAGTGCATTCAGCGAAGAACGCGTCCTGAGCGTCCACCACTGGACCGACCGCCTGTTCACCTTCACCACCACGCGCGACCCGGCGCTGCGCTTTTCGAACGGTCATTTCACGATGATCGGCCTGAAGGTCAACAACAAGCCCCTGCTGCGCGCCTACAGCATCGTGAGCCCGAACTACGAGGAGCATCTCGAGTTCCTGAGCATCAAGGTGGAAGAAGGCCCGCTCACCTCGAAGCTGCAGCACATCCAGGTGGGCGACACCGTCATCGTGGGCCGCAAGCCCACCGGCACGCTGCTGATCGACTACACGCTGCCGGCCAAGCGCCTGTACCTGTTCGGCACCGGCACCGGCCTGGCACCGTTCATGAGCATCATCCGCGACCCGGACACCTACGAGAAGTTCGAGCAGGTCATCCTGGTGCACGGCGTGCGCCAGGTCGACGAGCTGGCCTACCACGACCTCGTGATCGACCACCTGCCCAAGCACGAGTTCCTGGGCGAGATGGTTGCCAAGCAGCTGCTCTACTACCCGACGGTCACGCGCGAGGAGTTCCGCAACCAGGGCCGCATCACCGACCTCATCGAGAGCAACAAGCTCACCGACGACCTCGGCCTGCCCCCGCTCAACGTCGAGGAAGACCGCGTCATGCTGTGCGGCAGCCCCGGCCTGCTGGTCGACCTGAAGCACATCCTCGAAAAGCGCGGCTTCAAGGAAGGCAACACCTCGACGCCCGGCGACTTCGTCGTAGAGCGCGCGTTCGCCGAAAAATAAGCAGGGCGCCGCGCGCAATGGCCGACAACCGCACCGCCGCCAAGCCCCAGCGCCGCACCGGCGTGCGCGAGGCCGCGGCGCAGGCCACGCGCGACAGCATCCTGAAATCGGCGACCAAGGTGTTCGCCCGATACGGCTACGACGGCGGCAGCGTGGAGAAGATCTCCAAGGCCGCGAAGTCGTATGACCGGATGATCTACTACTACTTCGGCAGCAAGGAAGGCCTGTTCATCGCGGTGCTCGAGGGCATCTACCAGCGCATGGACGATGCCGAGGCCGCCATTGCGCTCGACGCCTCGCGGCCGGTGGAGGCATTCACCGAAGTGATCCGCTTCGTGCTGGGCTACTACCGCAAGAACCCCGAGTTCGTCACGCTGCTGAACACCGAGAACCTGCACAAGGGGCGGCACATCTCGAAGTCGCTGCGCGCGCGCGAGTATTCGTCGCGGGCGGTGGCGATCATTGCGGAGATCCTCGCCAGTGGCGCGGCGCAGGGCCTGTTCCGCAAGGACCTGGTGGCGCGCGACATCTACCTGCTGATAGCGTCCACCGGCTATTTCTACACCTCCAACCGGCACACGCTCACCGCCTTCCTCGGCGAGCCGATGGAGTCGCCGGAGGCCGTCGCGCACTGGGAAGACTTCGTGATCGAGACGCTGCTGCGCACGGTGCGCGCGGACGAGCCGCAAGACAACACATCACCCCACGAGGACACATCGAAATGGCAGAAATCGCAGCCGGCGGCAAGTCGGGCAAGGTCGTCATCAAGAACATAGGGCTGCTGCTCTCGGGCGACATCGACAAGCCCATCCTCGACGCCGACACCATCGTGGTGAACGACGGCCTGATCGCGGCGGTCGGCAAAGAGAAAGACTGCGACCTCGAAGGCGCGCAGACCGTGATCGACGCACGCAAGACCTGCGTGGCACCCGGCCTGATCGACAGCCACGTGCATCCGGTGTTCGGCGACTGGACGCCGCGCCAGGGCCAGATCGGCTGGATCGACTCGACCATGCACGGCGGCGTGACGACGATGATTTCCGCCGGCGAAGTGCACCTGCCCGGCCGCCCCAAGGACATCGTCGGACTGAAGGCGCTGGCCATCACCGCGCAACGCGCCTTCGACAACTTCCGCCCCGGCGGCGTGAAGGTGCTCGCCGGTGCACCCGTCATCGAGAAGGGCATGGTCGAGAGCGACTTCAAGGAACTCGCCGAGGCAGGCGTGGGCCTGCTGGGCGAAGTGGGACTGGGCTCGGTCAAGGCCGGCTACGAGGCCAAGGAAATGGTGGCCTGGGCGCGCAAGTACGGCATCCAGAGCACGATCCACACGGGCGGCCCGTCGATCCCGGGCTCGGGCCTGATCGACAAGGACGTGGTGCTCGAAGCCGACGCCGACATCATCGGCCACATCAACGGCGGCCACACCTCGCTGCCCGAGGCGCATGTGTGCGAGCTGTGCGAGAAGAGCTCGCGCGCGATCGAGATCGTGCACAACGGCAACGAGAAGGTGGCCATCGCGGCGGCCAGGGCGGCGCTGGAGCTGAAGTGCCCGCACCGCGTGATCCTCGGCACCGACGGGCCCGCGGGCTCGGGCGTGCAGCCGCTGGGCATCCTGCGCATGGTGGCGATGCTGTCGTCCATCGCGAACATCCCGGCCGAGCTGGTGTTCTGCTTCGCCACGGGCAACACGGCGAAGATCCGCAAGCTCAACTGCGGGCTGATCGAAGTGGGCCGCGATGCCGACTTCGTGTTCATGGACCGTGCGCAGCATTCGCCCGCACCGGGCCTGCTCGAAAGCGTGCAGCTCGGCGACATTCCGGGCGTGGGCATGGTGATGATCGACGGCATCGTGCGCTGCGGCCGCAGCCGCAACACGCCGCCCGCGACCGAAATTCCGGTCGTCGTTTCCGGCGCGCACTGAGCGCGCCGTGCCGGCGGCTTCAGCCGCCGCGGTGCGAGCGAAAGACCAGGTAGCGCGCCGACAGGAAGTTGGCGCTCATGCCGGCGAGGCTGCCCAGCGCCACGCCCAGGGCCGCGGCCCAGCGCCCGTCGACCCAGTGCAGCGTCAGCACGTAGGCGCCATAGTTCAGCACTGCGCCGGCGGCCATGGTCGCCAGATAGCCCAGATATTCGCGCCAGAGGGAACGGCCGGCCGCTGCGCTGGCCGCGAAGGTGTAGCGGCGGTTGAAGGCCCAGGTGGTGGTCGCCGCCGCGAGGAACGACACCACGCGCGCCGCATACCAGCCCAGCAGCGGCGCCAGCAGGTACAGCACGACCACGTCGACCACGAGCCCGATCACGCCGACGGCGGCGAACGAGAGGAACTCGCGTGCGATCTTCATCGCGAGGCGCGTGAAGCGCGGGTCGCCTGCTCGCGCACGCCCGGAATCGCGAGATAGCGCAGCCGCTTGGCCTCCCGCCGCCCCAGCGTGATGGCCTGCATGACGACGCCGCACACGAAGGACAGCATGGCCGCCAGCATCGCGCCCGTGGCCAGCACCGCCGTGGGGAGCCGGGGCACCAGGCCGGTGTGCATGTAGGTCATGACGAGCGGCAGGACCAGCGCGACCGACATCAGCACGAGCAGCCCCCCGATGATCGAGAAGAACTGCAGCGGCCGCTCGCTCACGAACAGCTTGCAGATGGTCTTCAGGATGCGCCAGCCGTCGCGGTAGGTCGAGAGCTTGCTGACGGAGCCTTCGGGGCGCGTGCTGTAGGCGGTGCCTTCCTCTGCATAGGGCATGCGCAGTTCGAGCGCGTGCACGGTGAGCTCGGTCTCGGTCTCGAAGCCCCGCGACAGCGCCGGGAACGACTTGGCATAGCGCCGCGAGAACACGCGGTAGCCCGAGAGCATGTCGCTGAGGCCACCTCCGAACAGCTGCGCCACGGCGCCCGTGAGCATGCGGTTGCCGAGGCGGTGGCCGGTGCGGTAGGTGTGCGCGTCCTGGCCGTCGTCCACGCGGCTGCCGACCACCATGTCGAGGTTGTCGTTCACCAGCCGGTCGATGAGCCGGCGCGCGGCGCCGGCGTCGTAGGTGGCATCGCCGTCGACCATCACGTACACGTCGGCCTCGACGTCGGCGAACATGCGCCGCACCACGTTGCCCTTGCCGCGCAGGGCCACGTGCGTGACGACGGCGCCGGCCGCGCGCGCCACGGCGGCCGTGTCGTCGCTGGAGTTGTTGTCGAAGACGTGGATCTCGGCCTCGGGCAGCGCGGCGCGAAAGCCCGCGACCACCTGGGCGATGGCCAGCGCCTCGTTGTAGCAGGGGATGACCGCGGCAATGCGCAGGCCGGTGTTGCCTGGAACGGCGAGGGAATCGGTGTCGGTCATGGTGCGGCGGGAAGGATACGGTAGACCCGGCTGCCGTCTTTCTCGTACTCCACGGCGAAGTACTTGTCGAAATCGATGCGCGCGCTGAACACGGGCACCACGGAGTCCGGCAGGACCACCGCGGTGAAGCCCATGTCGCCGAGCTTGCGCGCGAGATCGCCGCCAGACAGGCGTCCGAAGTCGGTGTAGCGCCACGGCCCGAGCGTGTCGCCCCAGATGGGGTTGGGGCCGTAGTAGATCGCCTCGTTCAGCGCGATCTGGTAGACGCGGCCGGTGGCGTTGCGGCGCAGGTAGTCCATCACGGCGTAGCCCGGCACGTGCCGGCGCAGCACGGCCTCGCGAGCCTCGGGCGTGATCGAAACCATCGCGACCTTGGCGGCGGTCTGGCGCACCGAGACGGCGGCCAGCACGGCCAGCAGCAGCACGGCCACCCAGTCGCCCACGCGGGCCGGCGTGCGCCGCGTGACGGCAGCAGGCGGCGCGTCCTGCGCCGTGTTCCTGGCGCCGAACATGCGGCGAACGCCCGAGACGATCCAGCCGAACAGCACCTGCCAGCCGATCGCCGCGATCGCGGCCAGCAGCGGGAACGAGGCTGTCAGGTAGCGCGGATAGCGCGAGGTCACGACCCAGACGGCCACCGAATACAGGCAGAACCAGCCGGCTGCACGCACCGCCGCCGAACGCTTCCACCACACGCTGAACGGCGCGAAGAACACGGACCAGATCAGCGCGTTGGGCAGCTCGGCGTGCACGCGCACGTCGGCCACCTGCTGCACGTAGTCGGCCGGCGTCCACTCGGTGAAGCCGAACACGCGCGCGCCGATGGGGTTGAACGGGTCGCCCGTCATGATGGCGTTGCGCGCATACCAGTACACGCACGGAACCAGGAAGCAGGCGAATACCAGCGCCCAGGCCCGGGGCCGGCGCTCGTGCCGGACGACGAACACCGCCACCAGCGGCAGGAAGATCAACGCCTGGTACTTCGAGCCAGCGGCCACGCCGAGGCAGAACGCGGCCACGCCGAGCCAGCGCATGCCGCCGTGCGCGGGCTTGCCGGGCTCCGATTCGCGCCACCACCACAGCGCCACGCAGGCCGACAGCACGAACAGCGCCACGCCCATGTCGATCAGCGCGTTGGAGTAATCGCCGAGCCCCAGCCAGATGGCCGCGCCGATGCAGGCGGTGAGCCGGTTGGCGTGCAGGATGCCCAGGCGATAGACCATCACCACCGACAGCGCACCCGCCAGCGCATTGAGGAAGTGCGGCAGCACGTCGTCGCCGAGCTGCAGCGCGGCGGCGTAGAGCAGGTTGTAGTTGTACGGGAACCAGGGATAGCGCAGCCAGTCGTGGATGCCCAGCGAGCCCTGCTGTGCGACCTGGCGCGCGTACGGCAGGTGGTACATCAGTTCGTCGAAGGCAATCGGCGGCACGAGCGGCGCCACCAGCGCGGGCAGCGCGACCAGGGCCAGCGCAATCAGCGCGATGCGCTCGACATAGGTCCACGGCGCGGCGGGTTCGTTCGCGCGCAAGGCGCGCCGCTCGCGCAGCCACGACGGAAGCTGGAGCGCAGCGGCCACCACGCCTGCCACCACGAGCGCCACGGTCGCGCCGGCCTTGAAAGCACCGAAGATGGCCAGCGCCTGGAAGGCACAGATGTACAGGCCGACCCCGAGCGCGACGGCCATGGCCGCTTCGAGCCCCGCATCGCGGCGCGGCGGCGGGGCCAGGCGGCCCAGCAGCGCGCGGCCGAAGCCCCAGCAGCCGATCACGAAAATCGACAAGGCCGCGTAATGCGCGGCTGCAAACATCAGCTTCTGAATAACAACTCCCGGCGCCGGGCGGCCGCGCCGGCCGGCAGGTTCAAAGATTGGGCGCCAGCAGACGCTCGAGATAGGACTCGCTCTCCTTGCGCCGCGCGGCCTGGTCCTGCAGCTGGTCGTGACCGATCTTGCCGACGTTGAAGTACGTCGAATCGGGGTGACTCAGGTAGAAACCACTCACGCTGGCGGCGGGCATCATAGCGAGGCTTTCCGTCAGGGCCATGCCAATGTCCGCGCAACCCAGAAGGTCGAACATCGGGCCCTTCACGCTGTGGTCCGGGCAGGCCGGGTAGCCGGGCGCGGGGCGGATGCCGCGGTATTTCTCCGCGATCATGTCGTCGTTGCTCAGGCTCTCGTCGCTCGCGTAGCCCCAGAGGTCGGTGCGCACCCGGTGGTGCAGCGACTCGGCGAAGGCCTCGGCCAATCGGTCGGCCAAAGCCTTGAGCATGATGGCGGAGTAGTCGTCGAGATCATCGACGAAGTACTTCTCTTTTTTCTCGACGCCCAGGCCGGCCGTGACGGCGAACATGCCGACGTAGTCCTTCACGCCGCTGTCCTTCGGCGCCACGAAGTCGGCGAGGCAGCGGCTCGGGCGCATCACGCCGTCGATCACCTGCTTCTCGGTCTGCTGGCGCATGCCGTACCAGGTGAGCGCGACTTCGCTGCGCGACTCGTCGGTGTACAGCTCGATGTCGTCGTCGTTCACCGTGTTGGCGGGCCAGAAGCCGACGATGCCGCTCGCGCTGAGCCAGCGGCCTTCAATGAGGCGCTTGAGCATGCGCTGGCCGTCGGCGTACACGCGCACGGCCTCGGTGCCGACGATCTCGTCCTTCAGGATGGCCGGGAACGGGCCAGCCAGGTCCCAGGTCTGGAAGAACGGGCCCCAGTCGATGTACTTGGCCAGATCGGTCAGGTCGAAGTTCTTGAACACGCGCCGGCCAATGAACTTGGGCACCGGCGGCAGGTAGTTCGCGAAGTCGATCGGGGTCTTGTTGGCGCGCGCCTTGGCCAGCGGCCACATCGGCACCTGCTTCTTGTTGGCGTGCTGCTGGCGCACCTTGACGTAGTCGGCGTTGATCTCGTCGATGTACGCGGTGGCCTGGTCGGAAAGCAGCGACTGCGCCACGCTCACGCTGCGCGAAGCGTCGGGCACGTAGACCACGGGGCCTTCGTAGTGCGGCGCGATCTTCACGGCCGTGTGCACGCGGCTGGTAGTGGCGCCGCCGATGAGCAGCGGAATCTTCTTGATGCGGAAGTGGTCGTCCTTCTGCATCTCGCCGGCCACGTACTGCATTTCTTCGAGGCTCGGCGTGATGAGGCCCGACAGGCCCACGATGTCCGCCCCCTCGACCTTCGCCTTGGCGAGGATCTCGTGGCACGGGACCATCACGCCCATGTTCACCACTTCGAAGTTGTTGCACTGGAGCACGACGGTGACGATGTTCTTGCCGATGTCGTGCACGTCGCCCTTCACGGTGGCGATGATGATCTTGCCCTTGGTGCGCACGTCGCGGCCCGCGGCCTCGTCCTGGCGCTTTTCTTCCTCGATGTAGGGAATGAGGTGGGCCACGGCCGACTTCATCACGCGCGCCGACTTCACCACCTGCGGCAGGAACATCTTGCCCTGGCCGAACAGGTCGCCCACGATGTTCATGCCGTCCATCAGCGGGCCTTCGATCACATGCAGCGGGCGGCCGCCCTTGGCCAGAATGGCCTGATAGGCCTCCTCGGTGTCTTCGACGATGAAGTCGGTGATGCCGTGCACCATGGCGTGCGACAGGCGCTGGTTGACCGGCACCGGGTTCTCCGGCGTGCCGCGCCATTCGAGCTTCTTGCTGTCGTCTTTCGCGCCGCTCTTGGCGGTCTCGGCCACCTCGACGAGGCGCTCGCCAGCGTCGGGACGGCGGTTCAGCACCACGTCCTCGACGCGCTCGCGCAGCTCGGGTTCGAGGTCGTCGTACACGCCCACCATGCCGGCGTTGACGATGCCCATGTCCATGCCCGCCTGGATGGCGTGGTACAGGAACACGGTGTGGATCGCCTCGCGCACCGGGTCGTTGCCGCGGAAGCTGAAGCTCACGTTGCTCACGCCGCCCGAGACCTTGGCGCCCGGCAGGTTCTGCTTGATCCAGCGCACGGCGTTGATGAAGTCGACCGCGTAGTTGTCGTGCTCCTCGATGCCGGTGGCAATCGCGAAAATGTTGGGGTCGAAGATGATGTCCTCGGGCGGGAAGCCCACCTCGTCCACCAGGATGCGGTAGGCGCGCTCGCAGATCTCGATCTTCCGCGCGTAGGTGTCGGCCTGGCCCTTCTCGTCGAAGGCCATGACCACGGCGGCGGCGCCGTAGCGCTTCACGAGCTTGGCCTCGTGCTTGAACTTGTCGACCCCCTCCTTCATGGAGATGGAGTTGACGATGCCCTTGCCCTGGATGCAGCGCAGGCCGGCCTCGATGACCTCCCACTTCGAGCTGTCGACCATCACCGGCACGCGCGCGATGTCGGGCTCGCTGGCGATGAGGTTGAGGAAGCGCACCATCGCCGCCTTGCTGTCGAGCATGGCCTCGTCCATGTTGATGTCGATCACCTGCGCGCCGTTCTCGACCTGCTGGCGCGCCACGGCCAGGGCTTCTTCGAACTGGCCGTTCAGGATCATCCGCGCGAAGGCCTTGGAGCCGGTGACGTTGGTGCGCTCGCCGATGTTGACGAACAGCGTGCCCGCTCCGATGGCGACCGGTTCGAGGCCGGACAGCTTCATGGGCGGGGGAACAACGGGGGCGGAATCGGGGGTAGCTGGAGCGGGAATCTGGGACATGGCCTCACCTGCGGAAGAGTCGGACAGGCGAGCGTCGTTGTCGCCCCAAGCCTGACGGCCGGCCTGCGAGGCCCACCGCTGCAACGCTCCTTGGGAAGTGGTGCATTTTAGGTCGATTCAACCGGCCAAGGTAAAAGCCCCCGTTTCCGCTCCCGCCCGCCGGCTCAGGCGGGTTGCGCCTCGCCCATGGCCGAAGCCGGCAGGCCGAACACGCGATCGAAAGCCCAGTTGAAGACGAAGGTGTAGACCAGGAAAAACACCACCAGCCCCAGGTCCATCACCAGCGCCTGCCAGAGCGACACGCCCAGGCCCCAGGCGAACATCGGCACCAGGAAGGCTATCAGCCCGCCCTCGAAGCCGATGGCATGGGCGACGCGGCGGCGCACGCTGCGCCCGCGCACGGCCTGGCGCGACTCCCAGCGCTCGAAGAGCGCGTTGAAGACCAGGTTCCAGATCACCGCGATGACCGAGGCGGCCACCGCAAGCACGCCGGAATGGCCCAGGCCGGCGTCCGTCATCAAGGCCAGCCCGGCGCTGGCGGCGACGATGGCGATGCCTTCATAAAGGGTGATGTAGACGATGCGACGCTGAATGCCCTGCATGACGCTTTTCTCCTGGTTCGTGGCTGCGATGTCTGGACTTTATGTGTCAACCGCTGATATAAAAAGTTAACTTGTTTCAGTTTTATTGAAAGATCGGGCGCCATGGCCTTCTCCAGCGACAACATCGAAGTCTTCCTGGCCGTGATCGACCACGGTTCTTTCTCTGCCGCGGCGCGGGCGCTGCGCAAGGTGCCATCGGCGGTCAGCATGGCCATCGCCAACCTCGAGGCCGAACTCGCCCTGCCGCTGTTCGACCGCAGCGGCCGCGAGCCCCAGCCCACGGCCGCGGCACGTTCGCTGGAGCCTCAGGCGCGGCTGCTGGCGGCACAACTCGGGCAGCTCCAGGTGCAGGCGCTGGCGCTGACCCAGGGGCTGGAAGACCGGCTCACGCTGGCCATCGCGCCCGAACTGCTGGCCGCGCCCTGGAGCGGCCCGCTGGCCGAACTGGCACGCGAACACCCGCTGCTGCAGGTGGAGGTGCTGGCGGCCCCGCAAGCGGATGCATTGGCGCTGCTGCACAGCGGTCGCGCGCAGCTGGCGCTGGTGTTCGAGCGCCCGAGCCTCGACGGCCGCGAAGGCTTCCAGGAAGTCGGCAGCGACCTGATGGTGGCTGTGATGGCGCCCGACCACCCCGTGCTGCTCGCGGCGCCGGGCGGCCGGCTGCGCGAGGAGCATCTGACGAACACCCGGCAGATCGTCGTGGCCGGCCGCGACCTCGCCAACAGCGATCCGCGCTTCGTGTTCGCGCGCCACGTCTGGCGCACCGACAACGCGCTGGCCGCGCTGAGCCTGATCACCGCCGGGCTGGGCTGGGGCTGGCTGCCGCGCAATTTCGCGCGGCCGCACGTGGCGGCCGGGGCGCTGGTCGAGATTCCGTTCGAGAACCTCAGCAACGGGTTGGACCTGTGGGTGGACGTCGTGTGGTCACGTGAGCGCCCACTTGGGCTGGGAGCCCAGCGCTTCGTGGCGCTGATAGGGAAAGACCGGGTAGCCCCCGGCGAGTGCAGCCCCAAGACCGGCGGAAACTAGCTGCCGGCCTCTTCAGCGGTCGTGGCCGCGGCCGCCGCCATGGCCACCGCCATGGCCACCCCCGTGCCCGTCGCCATGGCCACCCCCGCCATGACCGCCACCCCCGTGCGGTCGTCCGCCGCCACCACCGGGATGCGAATGCGGCATGCCAGGCGCCGGCCCCGGACGGAAGCTCGGCTGCGGCCGCGGCGGCCTGATGCCGGGGTCCGGCGGCGGACGGAATCCAGGGCCCGATGGCCGGAACCCGGGGCCAGGCTGCCAGGGACGCGGCTGCCATGCCGGCCTGGCTGGCGGCGGCGGACGCCAGCCCGCCACGGGCGGCGGTGGGCGGCCGCCCCACCAGCGCCGCTCGCCGTACCACGGCCGGTCGCGGTAGTAGCTGGCCCAGTAGCTGCCGATCGCGAAGCTGATGATCGGCACGCCGATCACCGCGCCGTAGGTCGCCAGCGGCACGCGCCGCTCCTGGTAGGCGTAGTCGAGGCTGCGCGCCCACACCCAGCCGCGCCCGCCGTCGGGCAGCACCACGTCGCACCAGCCGTAGCCGCTGGTGCAGCCGATCACGTCGAGCGGCTGGCCGGGCCCGAGCCGCGCCACCAGCGGATAGTCGCCCGAGGGGCCGGCGCGCAGGTTGACCGTGCCGCGGGTGAAGGCCTGCTGCGCCGCGGCCGCAAGCGGCAGGATCAGGGCAAGCGCGCCGATGCCGATCCAGCGTGGGGCGAGTGTGTTCATGGCGGGCTCCTGTTCTTGTGCCAGCCAGCCTAGGCCGGGGCAGGAGCGCCTGTCAATCGGCCGGAGGCGCGATCAGGCAGCCTCGCGGTAGAAACCCGCGTTGTGGCTGCCCAGTGCGCGGCCCGCGACCGGCGCAACCGCCTTGCCGATGGCCGCGATGTGGTCCGGCGTGGTGCCGCAGCAGCCGCCCACGATGTTCACCAGCCCTTCGGCCGCGAACTCGTGCAGCAGGCGCGAGGTGACGTCGGGCGTCTCGTCGAAGCCGGTTTCGCTCATCGGATTGGGCAGGCCCGCGTTCGGATAGCAGCTGATGAAGGTGTCGCCCGCCACCTTCGACAGTTCCTGGATGTAGGGCCGCATCAGCGCCGCGCCCAGCGCGCAGTTCAGGCCGATGGCCAGCGGCTGCGCGTGGCGCACGCTGTGCCAGAAGGCGGTGACGGTCTGTCCGCTGAGGATGCGGCCGGAGGCATCGGTCACCGTGCCGCTGATGATCAGCGGCAGGCGCTGGCCGCTGTTGTCGAAATACTCGTCGACCGCGAACAGCGCGGCCTTTGCGTTGAGCGTGTCGAAGATGGTCTCGACCAGGATCACGTCGGCGCCGCCCTCGACCAGCGCTTCGGTCTGCTCGTAGTAGGCCGCGCGCAGTGCTTCGAAATCGACGTTGCGCGCGCCCGGGTCATTCACGTCGGGGCTGATGCTCGCCGTCTTGGGGGTTGGGCCGAGGGCGCCGGCCACGAAGCGCGGCTTGTCCGGCGTGCTGAACTTGTCGCAGGCCGCGCGCGCCAGCCTGGCGGATTCGAGGTTCATCTCGCGCGCGAGATGGGCCATCTTGTAGTCCTCCTGTGCGATGGTGGTCGCACCGAAGGTGTTGGTCTCGATCAGGTCGGCGCCGGCCGCGAGGTAGCCCTCGTGGATGTCGCGGATCACGTCGGGGCGCGTGAGCGAGAGCAGCTCGTTGTTGCCCTTCACGTCGCGCTCGAAGTCCTTGAAGCGCTCCCCGCGGTACTGCGCCTCGGTGAGCTTGAAGCGCTGGATCATCGTGCCCATCGCGCCGTCGAGGATCGCGATGCGTTGCGCGAGGATGCCGGGCAGTGCCTGGCCGCGGGTGTAGGTGAGGGGCTTCGTCATTCCCGCGATTGTAAAAACCCCGGCCTGGCCCGGCTCCCGGGCGGGTCTTGGCGGGCCCGGCCGCAGGGCGCTAGTCCGACCCGCCCGCAATCTCGGTCAGCGCCTGCACGAAGCGCGCGTTCTCCTCGTCGGTGCCCACCGACACCCGGATGAAGGTCTCGAAGCCCGGCTCCTTCCAGGGCTTGACGATGATCCCGCGCGCCAGCAGCGCCTCGTTGACCGGCCCGTTCGGCCGTGCGAGGTCGACGAACAGGAAGTTGGCCGCCGAGGGCGCGATGCGCAGGCCCGGAAGGACCGACTGCGCGAGCGTGCGAAGCTGCGCCGCCAGCACCTCGCGCTGCCGCACGGTGCGCTCCACCGCCCGCGCCATATGAGGCTCGTCGCCCCAGGCCGCCAGCGCCGCGGCCTGTGCCGCGAGGTTGACGTTGAAGGGCGTGCGCACCCGGTCGAGCAGCTGCACCAGCGCCTCGTCGGAAGCGATGCCGTAGCCCACCCGCAGGCCCGCGAGCGCCCATGCCTTCGAGAAGGTGCGCAGCACGATCCACGGACGGCCTGCGGCTGCGTCGGCCCCCTCCCACGCGCGCAGCATCGAAAGCACGTCGGGATAGCCGGGCGCCAGCCGCGCGTACTCGTGGTACGCCTCGTCCACCACCAGCAGCGTGCCCGCCGGCACCGCCGCGAGCAGGCGCGCGAAGTCGCCGGCATCGAACATGCAGCCGACCGGGTTCGAGGGATTGGCCAGCATCACCATCTTGGGTCCGCGCGCGAGCGCCGCGCACCAGGCATCGAGGTCGAAGCCGAGCGCCGGCGTGAGCGCCAGCAGCTCGACCTGTGCGCCCATCATGCGCGGGTAGATCTCGTGCAGTCCGAAGGCGGGGCGCTGCGTGAGCACGCGGTCGCCTGGCGAGAGCAGCGCCTGGCACAGCATCTGGAGGATGTCCTCGGAGCCGTTGCCGATCACCACCTGCGCGGGCTGCGCACCCGTGCGCCCGGCGATCGCGGCGCGCAGCGCGGTGCAGTTGGCGTCGGGGTAGGTGCCAGCACGCGCGGCCAGATCGACCAGGGCGCGCGCCACAGCGGGGCTGGCACCGTACGGGTTCTCGTTGCTCGCGAGCCGCGCGATCTCGGTGGCGCCGTAGCGCGCGCGCACGGCGTCCGAGGAAAGGCCCGCGTTGTAGGGCGGCAGCGGCGGCACTTCGGGGCGTGCGAGGGCGTGGATGGTGGTTGTGTTCACAGGTCGAATACCTTGCCGGGATGGAGCGGGTGAAGGAAATCGAGCGCCTGGCCGGGCGCAGCGAGAAAGTCCGGCGCGTTCACCCGCGGCGGCCTTCGACGAAACCGAGCACCGCCTCCAGCATCCTGCGCACATGCGGTTGCACGCCCGCCGCCACCTCGGGCAGGTAGTCGAACGGCAACTGCTCCTGCATGTAGCTCGACTGCGTCATCTCCAGCTGCACCGCGTGCACGCCGCCGGCCGGATTCCCGTACTGGCGCGTGATGTGGCCGCCCGTGAAGCGGCCGTTGAGCACGCCGGTGTAGCCCGTGGCCGATTTCGCGATGCCGAGCAGCGTTTCGGCCAGCGCCGGGTCACAGCTCGCGCCGTTGGCGGTGCCGAGGTTCAGGTCGGGCAGCTTGCCCTCGAAGAAGCGCGGCAGCACCGAGCGGATCGAGTGCGCGTCCCACAGCGCGATGGTGCCGTGCGCGGCCTTCAGGCGGTCGAGCTCGGCCCGCAGCTGCCGGTGGTACGGCACCCAGATCGCATCGCGGCGCGCGGCGACTTCGTCGTCGTCCGGCACGTCGGCAGGGTTGGCGTAGACCGGCGTGTCGTCGAAGGTGTCGACGGGGCACAGGCCGGTGACGCTCTGGCCCGGGTACAGGCTCGCGCCGTCCGGCGGACGGTTCAGGTCGACCACGTAGCGCGAGTGCGTGGCCGCGAGCACCGAGGCGCCCAGTTCATCGGCGAAGTCGTAGAGCCGTTCGAGGTGCCAGTCGGTGTCGGGCACGTGGCGCGCTTCGTCGGTGAAGCGGGCGGCGAGCGCGGTCGGCACGTGGGTGCCGACGTGCGGCATCGAGATCAGCAGCGGGCGTGTGCCCTGGCGGAAGCGGAAGGCGGGTTCGGTGGTCGTGAAGGCCATGGGAATTCAGTCCTTGAGAAGTTGAGTGCGCGCGGCCACGAAGGCGGCCGCGGCGTCGTCATGCAGCGTGTGGCGTCCGGCCGCCACACGCGCGCGGCCCGCGGCCCAGACGCTGTCGATGGCGGAGGTGCGGTGGCTCGCGAAAACGTGGGCCGAGAGCATGTCGGGCGCCGACAGGCCCTGCAGCGCGAGGTGCGCGGCATCGAGCACGACGAAGTCGGCCTGCTGCCCCACGGCCAGCCCGCCGACGGCACGGCCCGAGGCTTGCGCCCCGCCCTGCACCGCCTCGAGCGTGAACGCGGTCGCGACATGCGGCTGCACCGCGCTCGCGCCGACGTTGCGCTGCCGCCGCGACAGGCGCTGGCCGTATTCGAGCATCAGCAGTTCTTCGGCCGCGTTGACGCTGGCGTGGCTGTCGGAGCCCACGCCCCACGCGCCGCCATGGCTGCGCCACTGGGGAAAGTCGAAGATGCCGTCGCCCAGATTGGCCTCGGTCGTCGGGCAGAGGCCCGCGACCGCGCCGCTCTTGGCGGCGTACTCGTACTCGGCGGCGTTCATGTGCGTTGCATGGACAAGGCACCAGCGCGCATCGACCGGTGCATGGTCGAGCAGCCACTCGACCGGGCGCAACCCGCTCCACTCCACGCAGTCGTCCACTTCCTTCGTCTGCTCGGCGATGTGAATGTGGATGGGGGCGGTGCGGTCGATGGCTTCGAGCCCCGCGATCGCATCGCGCAGCGCCTCGGGCGGCACGGCGCGCAGCGAGTGCGGCGCCATGCCGAGCCGAGCCCCCTGTTCGTCGCACGCTGGCTTCAATGCGTCGAGCAGGCGCAGCATCGAGTCGGTCGACCTGATGAAGCGGCGCTGCCCTTCCGTGGGCGGCACGTCGCCGAAGCCGCCGGTCTGGTAGAGCACCGGCAGCAGCGTGAAACCGATGCCGGCCTTGCGCGCAGCACGCAGCAGCGCAAGGCTCAGGGTCGCGTCGTCGGCATAGGGGCGGCCGTCGGTGTCGTGATGCACATACTGGAACTCGCACACGCTCGTGTAGCCGGCTTCGAGCATCTCGGCATAGAGCCAGGTCGCGATGGCTTCCATGTGCTGCGGGCCGAGGCGTGCGGCAAAGCGGTACATCAGCGTGCGCCAGCTCCAGAAGCTGTCGTGCTGCTCGGCGCGGTGCTCGGTCAGGCCCGCGAAGGCGCGCTGGAAGGCGTGCGAATGCAGGTTGGGCATGCCGGGGATCAGCGGGCCTTTGACAGTTTGCGCGTCGGCGGGGCGTTGCGCGCCGGCCTGCACCTGCGTGAGCCGGCCGGCGTCGTTCCATGCCAGCAGGACGTTCTTCGCCCAGCCTTCGGGCAGCAGCGCGTCGGCTGCGAAAAGCGTTTGTGTCATGCCTGGACTCCTGCCGCGATGCGGCCTTGGCGCACCACGGTGCGCACGGGTTGCTGGCCGAACCAGTACGCCAGCTCGGCCGCCTCGCGCACGTTCCACAACACGAAGTTGGCGGGCATGCCTTCGGCGATCGCGCCGTGCGTGGCCTGCAGGCCCAGCGCACGCGCCGCATGCCGCGTGATGCCGGCCAGTGCCTCGGGCACCGTCAGCCGAAACAGCGTGCAGGCCATGTTCGCCATCAGCAGCAGGCTCAATGCCGGCGAGGTGCCGGGGTTGTGGTCGGTGGACACGGCCATCGGCACGCCGGCGGCGCGCAGTGCGTCGATCGGCGGCAGGTGCGTGTCGCGCAGGGTGTAGTAGGCGCCGGGCAGCAGCACGGCCACGGTGCCCGACCGGCGCATCGCCTCGATGCCGTCGGCCGACAGGTGTTCGATGTGGTCGCACGACAGCGCACCGTAGCGCGCGGCCAATGCCGCGCCGCCCATGTCCGACAGCTGCTCGGCATGCAGCTTCACCGGCAGGCCCAACGCCTGCGCGGCCTGGAAGACCTGCTCGGTTTCCGCGAGCGAAAAGGCGATGCGCTCGCAGAACACGTCGACCGCATCGACCAGCCCCTCGGCCGCGAGCGCCGGCAGCATCTCGCGGCAGACGAGGTCGATGTAGTCGCCGCTGCGGTTCGCGTATTCGGGCGGCAACGCATGCGCGCCGAGGAAGGTAGTGCGCACCGTCACGCCATAGGCTTCGCCCAGCCGCCGTGCCACGCGCAGCTGCTTGCGCTCGTGTTCCAGCGACAGGCCGTAGCCCGACTTGATCTCGATGGCGCAGACGCCATCGGCCAGCAGCTGTTCGAGCCGCGGCACGGCCTGTGCGAAGAGCGTGTCCTCGTCGGCCTCGCGCGTGGCGCGCACCGACGACACGATGCCGCCGCCGGCCTTGGCCACTTCTTCGTACGTGGCGCCTGCGAGCCGCATCGCGAATTCGTTGGCGCGCTGGCCGCCGTAGACGAGGTGCGTGTGGCAATCGACGAGGCCTGGCGTGACGAGCGCTCCGCCGCCGTCGTGGGTGGGCAGTGCCGCAAATTCGGCCGGCAGCGCGTCGCGTGCGCCGGCCCAGCGGATCGCGCCCTGAATGACCACGATGGCGGCCTCGACGCCGTCTTCCAGCGCCACGCCGGATGCGGCATCGGGCGCAAGGCGCAGGCCGGTCCAGAGGCCGTCGGCCGAGGGATATTCGCTGACAGATTTCATCATCGTCATCTTTCTTTCTGCGGGTTACGCCGGCAGGATTCGAACCGCCACCAGCCGCGCGCCGTCGCTCTCGGGTGTCGCGCGCCATGCATGGGCCGCGTCGGTCCAGCACAGGCCCTCGCCCTCGCGGCAGGCCTCTTCGTTCAGGCGCCAGGTGCCGCGCAAGGCGAGCAGCACGCCGTGCGGCGCCGCATCGACGGCCGACGCGCGGTCCAGCACCTGCACATCGGCACGCCACTGCCCGCGCCGCGTCATCACGTTGAAGTCGTTCGATGCGCCGCCGAGCAGCGCGCAGTCGATCGCGTCGTCGCCGCTGAAGGCGAAGGGCCGATGCGGTGCGTCGAGCCAGTGGCTGATGCGCCCGTCGTGCGTGAACAGGCGAACGCCATCGCCCTCCAGCAGCATGATGCTGCGGTCGATGCCCTCGAACACCGAGAACGGTCCGGCCGCGGCGATGGTCGCGATGCTCACGCGCCAGCCGAAGCCGTCGAGCGCCGCGCCCTGCGGCCAGCTGGCGATCTCCTGCGTGGTGCCGCCGCCGTTTTTCCAGGGGGTGACCGGGAGTGTGCTGCGGGAGAAATGCTGTACGCCGCTCATGCCCACCTCCAGAGGGGGAGGAAGAAATGCAAATACGGAACCCGCGCTCATCGCATCAACCCGCCCTGCCGCAGTTTCTGCTCGAAATGCCGCAGCACCAGCGTCATCGTGCCCGTGAGCACGAAGTACACGACGGCGATGGCCAGGTACACCTCGAGCGAGCGGTACGACACGCTGATGATCTTCTGCCCCTCGTGCATCACGTCGTGAATCGTCAGCAGCGACACCAGCGCCGAGTTCTTGATGAGCGCGATGAACTCGTTGCCCAGCGGCGGGATCATGCGCACGACCGCCTGCGGCAGCACGATCTCGCGCATCGCCGTGCCGGGCGTCATACCCAGCGACTGCGCCGCCATGGTCTGGCCCTTGTCGATCGACTGGATCGCGCCGCGCACGATCTCCGATACGTATGCACCCGAATACACACCGAGCCCCAGCACGCCGCACAGGAAGGCCGGCAGCAGGATGCCGAAGTGCGGCAGCCCGAAGAACAAAATGAACAGCTGCACCAGCAGCGGCGTGCCGCGGATGGCCGCCACGTAGGCGGTGCACGCGCCGTAGAGCCAGCGCCGCTTCGGGTTCAGCCGGCCGATGCCGACCAGCAGGCCCAGCACGCAGCCCAGCGCCAGCGCGCACGCGGTGATCTCCACCGTGACGAGCGCGCCGCGCAGCAGGTCGGTCCAGCCCTGCCAGACGGGCGAGAAATCGAAATCCATGGCTCGCTTACTTGGCGCTCGCGCTGAACCACTTGCTCACGATCTTTGCGTAGGTGCCGTCGGCCTTGAGCTTTTCGATCGCGCCGTTCACGGCCTTGGTGAGCTCGGGCGTGTCCTTGCGGATGGCCATGCCGTATTCCTCGGTGGTGATCTGCTCGGGCAGCACCTTGAGGCCGCCGCGCGTGCGCACGTACTGGTAGGCGGCGGGCTTGCCGGTCACGGCGGCGTCGGCGCGGCCGATGTCGACGAGGTTGAACATCTCCTGGTTCTTCTCGACCTCCATCAGCTGCACCTGCGGGAATTTCTCCCTGGTGTAGGCCACCGACTTGGTGCCCACCTGCACGCTGACCTTCTTGCCGTTGATATCGGCCGGCGCCTTGATCGCCGTGTTGCCGTCCTTCACCATCACGACGAGGCCGCCCGCGTAGTACGGCGCGGTGAAATCGACGACCTTCTTGCGCTCGTCGGTGATGTAGATGGCCGAGACGGCCATGTCGAAGCGCTTCGAGATCAGGCCCGGCACGAGGCCCTTGAAATCGATGTCGATCCACTCGATCTTGCGGCCCAGTGTCTGGCCGATGGCCTCGACCAGCTCCACGTCGAAGCCGGTGCGCTTGCCGTTCTCCACGAATTCCATTGGCGGGAAGGTGGCGTCGGTGGCCACGCGCAGCGGCTCGCCCTGCGCATGCGCGGCACCCGCGAAACCGAGAATGGCAAGGCCGGAGAGTGCGGCGGCGACGAGAGAGCGGCGGGTGTTCATGGCAGGAGCTTTCGTGGTGAGGATGAAGGAGGAAGAAAAGGAGAGACGCGGCTACTGCAGCGCCCGCGAGATGCGCGCCGCCGTGACGACGGTCATGTGGAGCAATGCAGCTTCCATGCCCTCGACGCGCGTGAGCGGCGCCATGAGCGTGATCGCGCCGCGCAGGTGCCGTCCCGGGGCGAGCACCGGCGCGCTCGCGCCCCAGACGCCGGCATCGACCTCGCCGTGCGTCACGGCATGGCCGGCCTCGCGGATGGCGTCGAGCTCGGCGGCGCGTTCGGCGCGGCGTTCGGGGCTTTCGCCGAGCCCGTCGAGCAGGGCGTCGCGCTGGTCGAGCGGCATGTGGGCCAGCAGGCACTTGGCGCTGGCGCCGTCACGCGCGGGCACGCTGCGGCCGCGGTCGAAGGAGCAGCGCAGCGACTGCTCGCTGTCGATCATCTCCAGGCACACGACGCGCTCGTTCACGGCCGTGACCAGCGCCACGCTCTCGTGCGTCTGCTGGGCCAGCGCCCGCATGTCGGCACGCGCGGCCATCACGAGGTCGGAGTTGCCGTCGAAGCCGGTGGCGAGCTGCACGCTCACCGGGCCCGGCGAGTAGCGGCCATCGGCCTCCATCACGAAGCCCCAGCGGCGCAGCGTGGCGATCTGCCGGTACAGCGTGCTCTGCGACAGGCCGGTGGCCTGCACCAGCTCGGCCGCTGTCATCGCCGCCTTGCTTTGCGCCAGCACCGACAGCACGAACAGGGCGCGGTCGTTGTGGGCGGGGGCGTCGATCGGGGGCGTCATCGGAAGCAATCGCTGGAGGTCGAAAGTGGATGCGGCGTGCAGTATCTTGCTCGCCGTTCTCACTTCCAAGCGTGGATTCCCACGGAGTGGGAATGGCCGCGTTTTTTCTTTCTACCTTCGTCTTACCTTCTCAATCCACCAGCAGAGGAAAGAGCGGATCGTCCATCGGCGCACCGGCCGGCAGCCGCTCGGCGAGGCCGGGGAAATCGGGCGAGGTCTTCCAGCTGCGCGGCGCATGGCGGATGTCGTCGCCCAAAAAACGCACCGAGAACACGCGGCGCCGGTTCGGCCCCTCGACGCCAGCGGCCGCATGCAGCGTGAGCATGTGGAAGCAGACGAAGTCGCCGGGCTCGATGTTCCAGCCCACGATGGGAAAGCGCTCGCGCGCGCCCTCGATGTCGGGCAGGTCTTCGAGGCTGCCTTCGGGGAACCACTTGGCGTGGTTGTCCATGAAGGTGCGCGGCATCAGCCACGGCCCCTTGTGGGAGCCGGCCACGAACTCGAGCGTGGCCGCACGCGACACCGGATCAACCGGTATCCACATGCTGACGTTCTGCTCGCCCTCGATGTTGTAGTAGGGCTGGTCCTGGTGCCACGGCGTGCGCTGCCGGGTACCAGGCTCCTTGACCAGCAGGTGGTCGTGATAGAGCCGCACGGTGTTCGAGCCCATGAGCCGCTGCGCCAGTTGCGCGAGCGGCGCCTCGAAGATGAAGCGGCGGAAGGCGTCGATGTCCTGCCAGTTGCAGAAGTCCTCGAAGAAGCGGCCCGGGTCGTCGGGCCGGCTCGCGATCTTGGCGCGCGGACTGGGTGCCGCGAGGTTGGCCTCGATGCCATCGCGCAGCAGCGCCAGCTCGTCGGCCGTGAGCAACTGACGGATGCACACCGCGCCGTCGCGCTGAAACTGCGCGACGAGCGCGTCGTCCACGCGCGCCTGCACGCGGCGCTGCAGTTCCTGGGCGTCGGGGAGAACGACGCCCGCCATCACTTCACCATCGGCAGCTTGAGCCCCTGCTTCTTCGCGGTGGCGACCGCGATGTCGTAACCCGCGTCGGCATGGCGCATCACGCCGGTGGCCGGGTCGTTGAACAGCACGCGCTCGATGCGCTTGGCGGCCGCGTCGGTGCCGTCGCACACGATCACCACGCCCGAGTGCTGCGAGTAGCCCATGCCCACGCCGCCGCCATGGTGCAGGCTGACCCAGGTGGCGCCGCCTGCGGTGTTGAGCAGCGCGTTGAGCAGCGGCCAGTCGCTCACGGCATCGGTGCCGTCCTTCATGGCTTCGGTCTCGCGGTTCGGGCTGGCGACCGAACCGGTGTCCAGGTGGTCGCGACCGATGACGATCGGCGCCTTCAGCTCGCCGTTCTTCACCATCTCGTTGAAGGCCAGGCCCGCGATGTGGCGCTCGCCCAGGCCCAGCCAGCAGATGCGTGCCGGCAGGCCCTGGAAGGCGATGCGCTCGCGCGCCATGTCGAGCCAGCGGTGGGTGTGCTTGTTCTCGGGGAACAGCTCCTTGATCTTGGCGTCGGTCTTGTAGATGTCTTCCGGGTCGCCCGAGAGCGCCACCCAGCGGAACGGGCCCTTGCCTTCGCAGAACAGCGGGCGGATGTAGGCCGGCACGAAGCCCGGGAAGTCGAAGGCGTTCTTCACGCCCTCGTCGAACGCCACCTGGCGGATGTTGTTGCCGTAATCGACCGTGGGGATGCCCATGGCCTGGAAGTCGAGCATGGCCTGCACGTGTACGGCGCATGATTTCGCGGCCGCCTTCTTGAGCGCGTCGTGCTGCGAAACGTCCTTCATCGCTGCCTGCCATTGCGGCACGCTCCAGCCCGAGGGCAGGTAGCCGTTGATCAGGTCATGCGCCGAAGTCTGGTCAGTCACCAGATCAGGCTTGAGGCCGCCGGCCTTCGCGCGCTTGACCAGCTCGGGCAGGATGTCGGCCGCGTTGCCCAGCAGCGCGATCGACACGGCTTCCTTCGCGTCGCAGTGCTGCTTGATCAGCTCGAAGGCATGGTCGATGTCGCGCGCCTGCTTGTCGACGTAGCGGGTGCGCAGGCGGAAGTCGATGCTCGACTGCTGGCATTCGATGTTGAGCGACACCGCACCGGCCAGCGTGGCCGCCAGCGGCTGCGCGCCGCCCATGCCGCCGAGGCCCGCCGTGAGGATCCACTTGCCCGCGAGGCTGTTGTTGTAGTGCTGGCGGCCGGCTTCGACGAAGGTTTCGAAGGTGCCCTGCACGATGCCCTGGCTGCCGATGTAGATCCAGCTGCCCGCCGTCATCTGGCCGTACATGAAGAGGCCCTGGCGGTCGAGCTCGTTGAAGTGCTCCCAGTTGGCCCACTTCGGCACGAGGTTCGAATTAGCCAGCAGCACGCGCGGTGCGTTCTCGTGCGTCTTGAACACGCCGACCGGCTTGCCCGACTGGATGAGCAAGGTCTCGTCGTCGTTCAGCTCTTTCAGCGACGCGAGGATCTGGTCGTAGCAGGCCCAGTTGCGCGCGGCGCGGCCGATGCCGCCGTACACCACGAGGTCTTGCGGGCGCTCGGCGACCTCGGCGTCGAGGTTGTTCTGCAGCATGCGGAACGGGGCTTCGGTGAGCCAGCTCTTGCAGTTGAGCTCGCTGCCGCGCGGGGCGCGGATCACGCGGGTCGGGTCATGGCGCGGGTCGGTACCGGTGGATTTGTTCAGGTCGATCTTGTCGGGTGCGTTCATGGCGTGGTTCTCCTTGTCGGGGGATGTTTTACGAGTGACTGGGCAGGATGTCGAGCAGCGCGGCCGGCAGCTCGGCCTTCAGCGCCCACTGGCGCATGGCTTCGATGTCGGGCGCGAGGTAGCGGTCGGTTTCGAGGAAGGCGACCTTCTGGCGGATGGCGGCGAATTCGGCCTCCACCAACGGCGAACTCTTGAGCTTGCGCTTGAGTTCGATGCCTTGCGCGGCGGCCATCGCTTCGATGCCGACGACCACCGCCGTGTTGTTGACCATGTCGCCCAGGCGGCGGCCCGCGAAGGTGGCCATCGACACGTGGTCTTCCTGGTTGGCCGAGGTCGGCAGGCTGTCGACGCTTGCGGGGTGCGCGAGCGACTTGTTCTCCGAGGCCAATGCTGCGGCCGTGACTTGCGCGATCATGAAACCGGAGTTGAGGCCACCGTCGCGCACCAGGAACGGCGGCAGGCCCGACAGGCCGGTGTCGAGCAGCAGCGCGATGCGGCGCTCGGCGATGGCGCCGACTTCGCTGATGGCCAGCGCAATGATGTCGGCCGCGAAGGCAACGGGCTCGGCGTGGAAGTTGCCGCCCGAGATGACTTCGCCGGTGTCGCAGAACACGAGCGGGTTGTCCGACGCGGCATTCGCTTCGATCACCAGCACACGCGCGGCGTGCGCGAGGTTGTCGAGGCAGGCGCCCATCACCTGCGGGATGCAGCGCACCGAATACGGGTCCTGCACGCGGCCACAGTCGGCATGCGAGGGAACGATCTCGCTACCTTCGAGCAGCGTGCGCACTGCGCCCGCGACGGCGATCTGGCCCAGCTGGCCGCGCGCCGCATGAATGCGTGCGTCGAAGGGCTTGATCGAGCCCTGGATGGCCTCGAGCGACAGCGCACCCGACATCAGCGACGACGCGAACACGTCTTCCGCGCCGAACAGGCCGAACAGCGCGAGCGCGGTCGACACCTGCGTGCCGTTGAGCAGCGCCAGGCCTTCCTTGGGGCCGAGCACGAAGGGCGCGAGGCCGATGCGCTTCATCGCCTGCGCACCGCTGACCACAGTGCCGTCGGCCAGCGTGGCCTCGCCTTCGCCGATCAGCACGCAGGCCAGGTGCGCGAGCGGCGCGAGGTCGCCTGACGCGCCGACCGAGCCCTTGCACGGAATGCGCGGCATCACGCCCGCGTTGAACAGCGCCAGCAGCGCATCGGCCAGCGCCGGGCGCACGCCCGAATGGCCACGCGCCAGGCTCACCGCCTTGGTCGCGAGCACCATGCGCACCACCGGTGCCGCCAATGGCTCGCCCGTGCCCACGCTGTGCGACAGCACGAGGTTGCGCTGCAGTTCCGCCAGGTGGTCGTTGCCGATGCGCGTGCTCGCGAGCTTGCCGAAGCCGGTGTTGATGCCGTAGACGACCTGGTCGTTCTCGACGATGTGGCGCACGGCGGCTTCGGCGCGAAGCATGCCGTCGCGCACCGACGGGTCGAGCGACAGCTGCACGCCGCCGGCCTGGATGCGTCGCAGCATCGCCAGATCGACCTGGCCGGGCGTGAGGATCAGGGTGGCATCTGGAGTAGCGGTGTGTTTGCTTGTCATGTGACCCTGTCTATACAAGTAGTTGCGAGTGAAAACTGAGGCCTCTGAGGACGAAAAAATCAACCGAAGCTAGGGTTGCCGTCTGCCTTGAAACGGCTGCCCAGGCTGTAGCGCGAGGCCGGGTGCAGGCAGCGCACCCAGGTCACGGGTGTGTTGCGTGACCAGGTGCGGCGCGTGAGCAGGAGGCAGGGGGCTGTGGGTTCCATGGCGAGCCTGTCGGCCTGTTCCTGGTTGGGCAGCACGGCGTCGACCACGTGTTCGATCTGGTCGAAGGGCACGTTGCGCACCAGGTACTCGCTGGGCGGCATGGCGCTGAAGTCCTGTTCGAGGTAGTCGGGCACGACCTGCGGATTGACGTAGCGCTCTTCGAGCTGCACGGGCGTGCCGTTCTCGAGGTGCAGGCACACGCTGTGGAACACCGAGGTGCCGGCGCGCATGTCGAGCCAGGCGGCCACGTCGGGCGAGGCGGCGATGCGCTCGACCTCGATCATGTCGCAGCGATAGTCGTGTCCGCGCTGGCGGATTTCGCTGGCGATATTGGCGATCTGCAGCAGCGTGGACTGCGGCTTGTTTTCGGCGACGAAGCTGCCGACCCCGGCCACGCGCACGATGCGGCCCTGTTCCACCAGCTCGCGCAGCGCACGGTTCACCGTCATGCGCGCCATGCCGAACTGCGCGACCAGTTCATGCTCCGAGGGCAGGCGGTGTCCGGGCGGCCACGTGCCGTCCTGGATCTTGCGGGAGATGTGATCCTTGACTTGCGCGTAGAGCGCGAGGGTGGGGAGGTCGCGTTTCATGCTTGCTGTTGTAGCTCTTGTTTTGAGCGCTGCTGTTCGGGGCGCGTGCACAGGCCGCCGGGTACTCCCCTGCGCGAATGTTCCCCGCTTCGCTCAAAGGCCGCCGTGCCGGCGTGGGCGCGCACCGAACAACGGCGCACGCCAAGCACAACGGAATGAAGGCAAGGCGCCATCCTCAATGCTCCGCAGCCGCCATCGACTCCGCGCGAATCTCTTCCGTCAGCCGCGCCTTGATGTCCATGAACTCCGGCGAGGTCTTGATGGTGTAGCTGCGCGGATGCGGAAAATCGACCGCGATCTCGGTCTTGATGCGCCCCGGCCGCGCGCTGAACACCGCCACGCGGTTGGCCATGAAGATCGCCTCGTCGATGTCGTGCGTGACGAACAGCACCGTCTTGCGCGCCGACTCCCAGATGCCGAGCAACAGCTCCTGCATCAGCACGCGGGTCTGGTTGTCGAGCGCACCGAAGGGCTCGTCGAGCAGCAGCATCTTGGGGTCGTTGGCCAGTGCGCGCGCAATGGCGGTGCGCTGCTGCATGCCGCCCGAGAGCTGCTTCGGAAAGTGATTCTCGAAGCCGCGCAGCCCCACCTTGGCGATGAAGAACTCGCTGCGCTCCTTCTGGTCGGCCTCTCTCATGCCGCGCTCGCGCAGGCCGAAGCGGATGTTCTGCGCCACCGTGAGCCACGGAAAGAGCGTGTAGCTCTGGAACACCACGCCGCGATCGGCGCCCGGGCCTTCGATGCGCTCGCCGTCGAGCATCACCTGGCCGGTGGTCGGGAAGTCGAGCCCCGCCACGATGCGCAGCAGCGTCGACTTGCCGCAGCCCGAGGGGCCGAGGATGGTGACGAAGTCGTTCTCCTTCACCTCGAAGTCGATCGGCTGCAGCGCTTGCGTGCGCTGGCCCTTGGTGCCGGTGAAGACGCGCGAGACGCCCTGGATGGAAAGTTGGTTCTTCACAGTGCGGCCCATGCGAACAGACGGCGGTTGAGCGCCTTGAAAGCGAAGTCGGACAACAGGCCGATGACACCGATCACGATGATCCCGAAGATGATCTGCCCGGTGTTCAAGAGCGCCTGGCTGTCGGTGATCATGTGGCCGATGCCGGACGAGGAGCCGATCAGCTCCGCCACGATCACGTAGGTCCATGCCCAGCCGAGCACGAGGCGCAGCGTCTCGGCGATGCCTGGTGCGGCGCCCGGAATGAGCACGCGCGCCACGATGCCGCGGCTGTTCGCGCCCAGCGTGTATGCGGCCTCGACGAGGTCGCGCCGCGCGCCGCCCACGGTGACGGCCACCATCAGCACGACCTGGAAGAAGGAGCCGATGAAGATCACCAGCAGCTTCTGCATTTCGCCCAGGCCCGCCCACAGGATCAGCAGCGGAATGAAGGCCGAGGCCGGCAGGTAGCGGCAGAACGAGACGAAGGGCTCGAAGAAGGCCTCGACGGTCTTCCAGGTGCCCATCGCGATGCCCAGCGGCACCGCGAACACGGCCGCCAGCAGGAAGCCGCCGAATACGCGCCACACGGTCATGCCGATATCGCCGATGAAGCCGTACTCGGTGAAGAGCAGCCAGCCTTCCTTGACCATGGTCGGCGGACTGGCGAGGAAGGTCGGCGACACGAAGCCGCCGAGCGTGGCCAGCGACCACACCAGCACGAACACGACGAAGAAGCCGAGCCCGAGCAGCACGCGGGCACGCGCACCGACGGGTTCGAGCGGCGCGAATGCGCGGCGCCGCACGGGCGCCACGGGCAGAGAGGAGACGGCGGTGGAGGCCGATGCCGCGCGCGGCGGCACCTGCGGCAGCGCCTTACTTGACGTAGCTTGCATCGAAGGTCACCGCGTAGTCTTCAGGCGCCTTGCGGATCACGCCGGCTTCCAGCAGGATGGCCGCGGCTTCCTTCATGAAGGTCGTGAGTTCGCTCGAGAAGAACTTCTGGTTGGCCGCCTTGTCCTGCCAGCGCAGGTAGGCTGACGATTTGGCGAACTGCTCGCCGCTCTGCTTGACGGCCGAGCCCATGAGTTCGTTGGCTTTTTCGGGCTCGGCCTTGATCATGTCGAGCGCGTCGAAGTACGACTTGGTGAGCGCGGCGGCGGCCTTGGGATTGGCCTTGAGCCAGGTGGGCGCGCAGCCGACGGTGTCCATCACCATCGGGTAGTCGAGCGTGGTGGCCAGGATCTTGCCGGCGGCGGGGTTGGCGCGCACGGTCGACAGATATGGCTCGTAGGTCATGGCGGCGTCGTTCTGGCCGGCCACGAAAGCTTGCGCGGCGGGCTGCGGCTCGAGCGAGACCACCTTCACGTCCTTCAGGGTCATGCCGTTCTTGCTGAGCATCCAGGCCAGGCCGAAGTAGGGCGCGGTGCCGGGGGCGCTCACGCCGATGGTCTTGCCCTTGAGGTCGGCGAAGCTCTTCACGTCGTTGCGCACCGCGATGCCGTCGGCGCCGTAGGACTTGTCCATCTGGAAGATCTGCACGATGGGCACGCCGTTGGCGTTCCAGGCCACGTGCGTCTCGACCGTGGTGGCCGCGCACTGGATGGCGCCGGACGCGAGCGCCAGGTGGCGGTCCTTCTGCGGAATCATCTTGAGTTCGACGTCCAGGCCGTTCTTCTTGAAGATGCCCGCCTTGTCGGCCAGCGAGAGCGGCGCGAAGCCGGTCCAGCCGGACATGCCGAGCGCGATCTTGGTTTCCTGGGCGGCGGCCGTTCCGGCCATGCCCGCTGCACATGCACCTGCTGCCAGCAGCGAAGCGACTTTCACAACTACCGTCGTCTTGACCATGGGTACTCCTGGTTCCGTTCTTGAGAGATGGCTCGGCGGCGCGCCTCGGTGGCCGGGCTGCGCACGCCTCGCATTGTTGCCAAGCGCCCCAACTTGTATATACAGGATAACCCGAAAGGTCATTTCTGGTGCAATTCCTTGGGAAATGCACCGATTTGCTGTCTAGACAAGAAAGGTTGCAGGACGGGGGCCACCATTGCAAACCTTGTGCCACAGTCATATCTGCGCGGCTGGGGGACAATCGGCGGCCCTCCCCTCGCCCCCTTCCGAC
>NZ_JBGLYU010000028.1:0-79953 GCF_047304235.1 Variovorax sp. Varisp36 | reverse complement strand
CGCGCGCCGCCTTCGCGCTCACGCGGCCGCCGGGCCACCATGCGGGCGCCGATTTCTTCGGCGGCTACTGCTTTCTCAACAACGCCGCGGTCGCGGCGCAGGCGCTGCGCGATGCGGGCGTCGAGCGCGTGGCCGTGCTCGACGTGGACTACCACCACGGCAACGGCACCCAGGCCATCTTCTACGAGCGCAGCGACGTGCATTTCGCCAGCCTGCACGGAGATCCGCTGACCGACTATCCGTACTACCTGGGCCATGCCGACGAGCGCGGCGCGGGGCGGGGCGAGGGCTTCAACCACAACCTGCCGCTGCCGCGCGGCACGGACTTCTCGGCGTGGCGCGCGGCGCTGAAGACCGCGCTCGAGCGCATCGCGGCGGTGAAGGCCGGCGCGCTCGTGCTCTCGCTCGGCGTCGACACCTTCGAGGGCGACCCGGTCGCGGGCTTCAGGCTCGGGAGCGACGACTACCTGCGCATGGGCGAAGACCTCGCGCGCGCGGGCCTGCCCACGGTGTTCGTCTTCGAGGGCGGCTATGCGGTGGCCGAGGTGGGCATCAACGCCGTCAACGTGCTCGAAGGCTTCGAGCAGGCGTAGCGCGGGCGTCTCGGATGTGACGATGGCCCGGGTTTCCCCGTGGAAATCAGGGGAGCCCCGATTGCCTTCGCCAACGGGGCAAGGCCCAATTGGCGGTTTCAAAGTCAGGACCCCCGTCAGCCATGCTCCGCCGCTCCGCCTTCCTCCGTACCGCCGCCACGCTCGCTGCCTGCAGCCTCGCCTTTCCGATGGCGGCCTTCGCGCAGGGCTTTCCCACCAAGCCCATCAAGCTGATCGTCGCGTTTCCGGCCGGCGGCCCGACCGACATCACCATGCGCCAGCTCGCCGACAACGCGAGCAAGATCCTCGGCCAGCCGGTGATCGTCGACAACAAGCCCGGCGCCGCCGGCACGCTGCCCGCGCAGGCGCTGCAGACCTCGCAGCCCGACGGCTACACCGTCGCGCAGATCCCGCTGGGCGTGTTCCGCATGGGCTACACCACCAAGATCAACTGGGATCCGCTCAAGGACATCACGTACGTCATCAACGTCACGGGCTATGCCTTCGGCATCGTCGTGCCTGCCAGCAGCCCCTTCAAGACCTGGGCCGACTTTGTCGCCTACGCCAAGGCCAACCCCGGCAAGCTGACGTACGGCTCCACCGGCAACCTCACCAGCCCGCACCTGACCACCGAGATCGTCGCGCAGAAGGCCGGCATCGAGCTGCAGCACGTGCCCTACAAAGGCAGCGCCGACCTGATGCTCGCGGTGGTCAGTGGTCAGCTCATGGCTGCCGCCGACAGCACCGGCTTCGCGCCGCAGGTCGAGGCCGGCAAGCTGCGCGTGCTGAACACCTGGGGCGAGAAGCGCCTCGCGAAGTTCCCCGACGCGCCGACGCTCAAGGAGCTTGGCTATGACGTGGTGCAGAACTCGCCCTTCGGCATCGGCGCCCCCAAGGGCACGCCACCCGAAGTGGTGAAGAAGCTGCACGACGCGTTCAAGCAGGCGATGGAAGAGCCGAGCTACGTAGCGGCGCTGGGGCGCTACGACATGCTGCCTAACTACATGAGCTCGGCGCAGTACACCAAGTTTGCGCAGGACACGGTGGTGCGGGAGAAGGTGGTGATCGAGAAGCTGGGGTTGGCCAAGGAGAAGTAAGCCTGCGGCTTTCATCCAGATTGCCCGTCGGCCGGGTCAGCCGGTGTCGAGGCCCGGGCGCGCCAAGATGATCGCGCGCGCTGCTTCGGCAAACCCCGCACCGCGCTCGCCCTGCGTCACATAGCGCGGCAGGTGTTCCAGCTGCGGCACGAAGCGCGCCACGTTCGCCACGCCGATGCTGTGCGCGAAGGTGCGGAACATCAACTGGTCGTTGGTGGAGTCGCCCACGTAGGCCCAGCGGTCCATCTCGTCGTCGAGGGCGCGGCCCCACAGCTCACGCGTGATCCAGCGCGCGCCTTCGAGCTTGTCGTTGTCGCCATACCAGCCGTTGATGTGGATGCTGCTCACGGTGGCGTGCATGCCCTCGCCGCGCATCAACGCCACCACCTGAGCGATCGTCGCGTCGCTCAGCTGAACGAACTCGCTGTGGTCGATGGCGATGTCGGTCTCGCGCCCCGGCGAGTCGGTAGCGCGGCCCACGCCCGGCAGCTCGCGCTCGATGCGCTCCAGCACCGCCTGCATGCGCGCGAAGTTGGCGGCGCGCGTGGCGGCGTCCTGCTGGTAGCGCTTCTCGACGCGGCCGTCGGCCGAGGGCAGCAGCGCCACAGCGCCGTTCTCCGCCACGATGGCGTCGATGGGCCAGGTGTTGACGAAGGGCAGGCTCCAGCCCACCGGCCGGCCGGTGATCGCCACGACGCAAAGGCCCGCGGCCTTGAGGTCGCCCAGCGCCTGCAGCGCATCGGGCGTGATCGCGCCTTCGTGGGTCAGTGTGTCGTCGATGTCGGTGAAGACGCCCACGAGTGCGCTGCGCGCGGCCGCCGGCCACTGGGCCAGCGGCTGCAGGTGATGGGGCGGGGAGGGCAAGGGAGGCGACTGCGAAGGCATGGCGTGCATCTTTTGGGGAGTCGGTGATCGTACCGGCGCTTTCGTGTAGCATCCCGCCCCCTGCCGCGCCATCGAGGCCGGAGCGGCGCCTTCCATGCCTCACATCCTCGTCGACCACCTCCGCAAGACCTATCGAATCTCCGAGCGCGATCCCGGCGTGATGGGCGCACTGCGCGGGCTCGTGCAGCGCCGGCACCGCACGGTGGAGGCGCTGTCGGGCGTGTCGTTCGCGCTGGAGAGGGGCGAGCTGCTGGGCTTCATCGGGCCGAACGGCGCGGGCAAGTCGACCACCATCAAGATCCTCGCGGGCATCCTGCGGCCCGACGGCGGGCGTGTGGAGATCGACGGCCGCGATCCCTTCGCCGACCGCGAGCGCCACGTGGCGCGCATCGGCGTGGTCTTCGGTCAGCGCACCCAGCTGTGGTGGGACCTGCCCGTGGGCGACGGCTTCGACCTGCTGCGCGACATCTACCGCGTCGACCCGCAGCGCTACCGCCGCACGCGCGACGAACTGGTCGCGCTGCTGCACCTGGAACGCGTGCTCGACCAGCCGGTGCGGCAGCTCTCGCTGGGCCAGCGCATGCGCGCGGAGATCGCGGCGGCGCTGCTGCACGAGCCCGACATCCTGTTCCTCGACGAGCCGACCATCGGGCTCGATGCACCGTCGAAGCTGGCGGTGCGCGACTTCGTGCGCCGCGCCAACCGCGAGCGCGGCACCACCGTGCTGCTGACCACGCACGACATGCACGACATCGAGGCGCTGGCCCGGCGCGTGATCATCATCGGCCACGGCCGCGTGCTGGCCGACAGCCCGGTCGAAGCGCTGCGCGCGCAGGTGATGGCCGAGCGGCGCCTCGTGGTCGACTTCGCGCAGGACGCCGAACTGCCCGAACGGGTGGCCGGCGCGAGGATGCATTCGCGCGACGGGCAGACACTGGTGCTGGACTTCGATCCGGCCGTGACCACGGCGCCCGCGCTGATCGCGCGCATCGCGGCCACGCATGCGGTGGAGGATATCCGCCTCGAAGGCCTGGCGATCGAGGCCGTCATCGCGCGCTTTTATGCGATGCATGGGGCGGCCGAGGCGTGATGACGCCGATGCCCGTGCGCGAACTGGTGCGCCCCTACGTCGCGGCCTTCGCGTCTCGCTTCCTGCAGATGCTGCAGTACCGCACGGCGGCGCTCGCGGGCTTCGGCACGCAGTGCTGGTGGGGCGGCATCAAGGTGATGGTGCTGGCGGCCTTCTACGGCGGCGCGTCGATGGCCGGCACGCCGATGTCGCTCGCGCAGGCGATCACCTACAGCTGGCTCTCGCAGGGCTTGCTCGTGCTGGTGCCGTGGCTCGGCGACCCGGAGGTGGCGCAGGCCGTGCGCACCGGCGCCGTGGCTTACGACCGGCTGCGGCCGGTGGATGCCTATGCGCTGTGGTTCGTGCGCAGCGCGGGTTGGATTGCGGCCCGCGCGCTGCCGCGCGTGGCGCTGATGGCCGTCTTCGCGGCCGTCGCGCTGCCGCTGGCCGGATTGGGCGATTGGGCCTGGCAGCCACCGGCGAGCCTTGCCGCCGCGGTCGCGTTCCTCGCATCGGCCGTCCTCGCGCTGTTGCTGTCGACCGCGATGGTGATGCTGCTCAACATCGCGACGGTCGCGGCGCTCAACGAGCGCGGCATCAACGCACTGGCGGGCCCGGTCGTCATCGTGTTCTCGGGCAACCTGCTGCCGCTGGTGCTGCTGCCTGACGCCTGGCAGGCAGCGCTGCTGATGCAACCCTTGGCCGGCGTGGTCGACATTCCCGCGCGGCTCTACTTCGGGCTGATGAGCGGACCGCATGCGCTGGCCGGGCTCGGACTGCAGTGCTTCTGGATCGTGGTGCTGGTCGCGCTGGGCCATGCCGCCATGGACCGCACGATGCGCAGGCTGGAAGTGCAGGGCGGCTGACATGGGGTCCATCGCGCTTCTTGCTCGCCTTGTGAAGGCTTCGCTCGGCGGCCAGGCGCGCTACCCGGCCTCGGCGCTGATGCTGACGCTGGGGCAGTTCCTCGGCACCGGCATCGAGGTCATCGCGGTGTGGGCGCTGTTCCACCGCTTCGGCGAAGTGCAGGGCTGGCGCCTCGGGGAAGTGGCGCTGTTCTACGGGCTCGTGAACTGCATGTTCGCGGTGGCCGACGCGCTGGGCCGCGGCTTCGACACGCTGGGCACCGAGTTCCTTCGCACCGGCGCCTTCGACCGGCTGCTGCTGCGCCCGCGCCCGGTCGCGTTGCAACTGATGGGGCACGACTTCCGCATCAGCCGCGCGGGCCGGCTGTTGCAGGGCGGCCTCGTGCTGGCGTTCGCGACGGTGCAGGCGGACATCGGCTGGACGCCGGCCGCAGTGGGCATCGCATTGTTCGCGCTGGCCGGCGGCGTGGCGCTGTTCCTCGGCATCCTGGTGCTGCAGGGCACGCTGTCGTTCTGGACCGTGGAGAGCCTGGAGATCGCCAATGTGCTGACCTACGGCGGCGTGCAGGCGGCGCAATACCCGCTGGCGCTCTATGCGCAGTGGTTCCGCCGCGTGCTGACCTTCATCGTGCCGCTGGCCTGCGTGGCGTACTACCCGGCGCTCGCGATCCTCGGTAAGCCCGATCCGCTGGGCGCGCCGGCCTGGGTGGGCATGGCGTCGCCGCTCGCCGGTTTCGTGTTCCTGGCGGCGGCATTCGGCGCATGGCGCATCGGGCTGCGCCACTACGCCTCGACCGGCAGCTAGCTCGCCGGTTCAGCCCGCCTTCTGCAGCGCCAAACCCGCGTGCTCGCGCAGCGGATGGAAGTGGATCTTCGGAAAGCGCTCCTGCGCCAGCCGCACGTCGTAAGGCGAGGTGCACAGGAAGGCCAGCGTGTCCGCCGCATCCTTGGCCATGCGCACCGGATAGGCGTTGACGAACTCGCGCAGCTCGGCCGGCGTGTCGGCAGTGATCCAGCGCGCGCCCGTGTACTGGCAGCCTTCGAGCCGCACGTCGGCGTCGTACTCGGCCTTCAGGCGGTGCTGCACCACTTCGAACTGCAGCTGCCCAACGGCACCCAGCAGCATCGGCCCGCCGACCTCGGGGCGGAACACCTGGATCGCACCTTCCTCGCCGAGCTGGGCCAGGCCCTGTTGCAGCTGCTTGGTGCGCAGCGGGTTCTTGAGGATCACGGTCATGAACAGCTCGGGCGCGAAGAAGGGCAGTCCGGTGAACTGCAGGCTCGCGCCGTCGGTGATGGTGTCGCCCAGCTGCACGCCGCCGTGGGTGGTGAAGCCCACGATGTCGCCCGCGTAGGCCTCTTCGACCGCCTCGCGGCGCTGGCTCATGAAGGTCACGACGCTGGTCGGGCGCAGTTCCTTGGCCGTGCGCTGCACCTTGAGCTTCATGCCCGGCGTGTACTTGCCCGAGGCCATGCGCACGAAGGCGATGCGGTCACGGTGGTTGGCGTCCATGTTGGCCTGCACCTTGAAGACCACGCCCGCGAAATCCTTGTCCTCGGGCTGGATCTCCTTCACCACCGGCTGGCGGTTGACCATCGTGGTGCTGGTGCGTGACTGCGGCGAGGGCGCGAGGTCGACCAGCGCGTCGAGCACTTCCATCACGCCGAAGTTGTTCACGCCGGAGCCGAAGAACACCGGCGTCTGCTTGCCGGCCAGGAAGGCTTCGCGGTCCCAGGTCGGCGAGGCGCCGGTGGCCAGCTCCATGCTTTCCATGGCGTGCTCGAAGTCGGCGCCGAAGCGCTTGACCAGCGTGTCGCGCTCGCTCAGCGGAATGGTCTCGAAGTCCTGCGGCAGCCGCTCGCTGCCCGACTCGAACACCGTCATCGCCTGCGTGCGGAGGTTCATGATCCCGCGGAAAGACTTGCCCTGGCCGACTGGCCAGGTCATCGGCACGCAGGGCATGCCGAGCTCGCGCTCCACTTCGTCGAGGATGTCGAGCGGCTCGCGCACTTCGCGGTCCATCTTGTTGACGAAGGTGATGATGGGCGTGTCGCGCTGGCGGCAGACCTCGATCAGCCGGCGCGTCTGCGCTTCCACGCCGTTGGCGGCGTCGATCACCATCAGGGCCGAGTCGACGGCCGTCAGCACGCGGTAGGTGTCTTCGGAGAAGTCCTTGTGGCCGGGCGTGTCGAGCAGGTTGATCACATGGTCGCGATACAGCATCTGCATGACCGACGAGGCCACCGAGATGCCACGCTGCTTTTCGATTTCCATCCAGTCGGAGGTCGCATGGCGCGAGGCCTTGCGCGCCTTCACCGAGCCGGCGATCTGGATCGCGCCGGAGAAAAGCAGCAGCTTTTCGGTCAGCGTGGTCTTGCCGGCGTCAGGGTGGGAAATGATCGCGAAGGTGCGGCGGCGGCGGGTTTCGGCTAGGAAGGGGGATGACACGGGAACTCCAGGGAACCCGCGATTTTCGCAGATGTGCATTTGCCAGCGGCGAGCCCGTGCTGGATTCCCAGCTCAAGGCCTGCCGTGGCAGTGAATTTCATGATCGAACACCCGATCCGGTAGCGCCGCGTAGCCGCGGCGCTACGTGGATCAGAGGTTCGTCCAACCGAAATACGCAACCCCTTCGTAGCTGTACATCGGAAGATTCTGCTGGACGCTGTCCCGCTCGCTTGCGTTGATTGTGTAGAAGTGAGTTTGGACCTTCGTCTGGTAGAACCGGAACATCGGGGTGGCACCGCCGGTCTGCGAGGTGTTGGCGTACCAGGCTACGCCCTCGTACGAATACCAGGGCATGGTGGCCTGCACATTAGCGCGCTCCTGCTCGCTCATCGTGTAGAAGTGCGCGCCAGTGCGCGTGTTGTAGAACCTATAAACCGGGCTGGTGCCTGCTGCTGCAGCACCAAACGCGAAGAAAGCAGGGCCTTCGTAGTTGTACCCATGCAGCCTTGTGATGACGAGGTCGCGCTCCGGCACGTTGGAGGTATAGAAGTGCGCGCCTGTTCCAGTGTTGTAGAAGCGGTAGATGGCCGTACGCACCGTCGTAGAGGGTGCGTTGAGCCACGGCTGCAGCGCGGCGTTGAAGGGGAGATCGAAGCGCCCGTAGAAGTCATACCCGCCGGGCTGGCTGCACGAAGACGCTCCGCCCAACAATTGCCCGACGAGATAGTCTTTGCCATTGAGTCTCCGGAACAGCCCCGACCCGCTGCTGCCGCCCTCGGTCACGCCCCGATTCCATCTCACTGCCAGAAACTTGGCGTTGCTTCCGGTTGAAGAAGAGCAGTTTGAACTTGTACAAGCCGCAGTTCCGAGATAGTCGCCTTCACTGTACTTCTGCAAATCGCCTTTAGGGTGATGCACGCCATAGACGCCCTGAATGCCGTCAAATGAACTGGGGTCGAAGGGGCTTGAACCGGCAAACAGCGCACCGGCCGGCGGTTGCGAATTCAGCCGCATGAAGGACGTGTCGGTCGTCGGCTCCGCATAGAGCAGCGTGGCGCCGGAGGTCATGGCGGTCAGCGCAGGACTGACCTGCGTGCTGTTGCAGCTGGCGGACTTGTAGGACCAGTAGGTGTAGAGAGTCGATGCGACCGTCTGGTTGGAAATGCAATGGTTTGCGCTCAGGAAATATGGCGTGCCGGTCGACATGCGGTCGTTGAGCAAGGTGCCGGTGCATACATAGTTGCTCCCGTTGTCGATGAAGTCCATCAACGCAACGGACTTGCTGAGGGTGTCGTATTGGGAGGCACAGGTAACGTCCTGATTGCATGAGCCGGCTTCACCCACTTTCTCCAGCGAGTCCTGCTTGGTGATGTCGATGGACACATGCGACAGCATGGGCACCGCCACCTTGACCGCTTCGAGCACGGCGTTGGGTGGGACCTCGATCTCGACGGTGAGGGCTTCACCGCCCATGTTGGGCGACCAAAAGGTGCGCGCGTTGTCGCTCGAATCGCCCGCGTCGAGATTGCGCTGAATGACCGTGAGGATTTCCTGCGCGGACACCTCGTAGATCTTTGGGCTCGCGTCGCCGTAGAAGCGCACCATGGTGCCCGGGGGAAGGCTCTCGACACGCAGGCCGATGCGAACACCTTTCGCATTCGGTGATGCGAATCGCAAAGCGGCCACTTTGCCTCCCCGTTCCGAAGGCGTCCAGCTCATCATGCTGGACACCGCCTGGACGTTCGCAGTTTCAGCGATCCGGCGTGCAACACCGACCTTGGTTGGAGTGCCAAAGATCGCGGGGGCCGACTTCAGGGGAACGGCGCTCTCTGGCGGAAGTGCTGGCAGAACCACATGCCGTGGCGTCGGGGCACGCCCCACGGGACGATCCTTGAAGGGGCTGACGTCGGTTGCCGCGAGTTCCGGCGACTGCACCCTCGACTCGATCAGTACGGGGGCAGCGCTGGCGGGAGGGCTTGGCTCCGCAGTCTTGACTGCCGTTTCGGTGCCCGACACCGCGGCGGATGGAACAGATCCACCGCCGCTGCCTGATCCTCCACATGCGGTCAGCAGAACTGACAACATGACCGTGCTCAAACTTATTCCGACGCTTGCGCGCATACCTTGCCTCCCTGGACGTTACGTATTGACACGCAATTGTCCGGTAAGGCAAGGCCTTTCTTTAAAATTCGCCGTGCGTCTGCTGTGCAAATGACGCGGAAATGCGAAATTCCGCCACAAATCAGCGCATGGATTGCCCGATCAGGTGGCGTTGTCTAAAAAGAATCAAAACTAAATAATTACTACGCCAAGTTTCTATTTGCGCTGGAGCATCTTGGTTACCTCGTCCACATTGGCCTGGATGCGCTGGCGCACCAGCTCGAAGGCATCGGCCTGCGACTTGGCGGCGAGATTGGCCAGTTCCTTGATGTCGTCGATGGCGCGCTGGAACGATTGGCGCCCGAGTTCGTCGAGCTTGGCGAGGTTGGCCTTGGCATCCTTGCCGGGCATTTCCTTGGCGGCCGTCTGCCACTCGGCGATGGCGCTCTTGATCATTTCCGTCTGCCGCTGCACCACGGTCTGCAGGCCCTGGTAGGACTTCTCATTTGCCTGCATCAGCGCCTGGAGGTCCTTTTGCCCGCTTTCGAGCAGCTTGCTCGCGCCACCGGTCAGGTTGAGGTCCTGCAGGCGGTCGGTCATGGCCTTGAGGTTCTTCAGTGGGTTGAGCATCTCGGCGGCATTGGGGGCCTCCTTGGTGCTGCTGCTGGCAGTGGTCTTCTTCGCGGCGGCTTTCTTGGCAGTGGCCATGGGCGCTATCTCCTGGTGTCGTGTGAACGGTAAGGGGTGACAAGGACCGGTGCCACGATACGCCGGGCGGGCATCGCAGAGGGGCCCATCCGGAAAATTTGCCTGCGGGATTTCCCTTGGTCGTGGCGAAACTTGCCTTCCGGCATGCGGGATATCCGCGCGGTTGGCTGGTCCTGTTGCCCCCGTCTACAATCCGCCGTTCCGAGGAGCGTTGCAGCGCCGTCAGGCGTGAGGCTCGGACCACATCGCAACCACGCTCACCCGCTGTTCTCGCGGTGAGTCTTTCCCCGTAGGCAGTGGCATCTTTCAAACCAGTTTTGTTGGAGTTCCCATGAGCGCCGTTCTCAAGCCCACCCCCGTTTCGACCGCCGACCAGGCGATTGCCGACCTGTCCCTCGCTGCCTGGGGCCGCAAGGAAATCAAGATCGCGGAAACCGAGATGCCCGGCCTGATGGCCATCCGCGAGGAGTTCTCGAAGGCACAGCCGCTCAAGGGCGCGCGCATCACGGGCTCGCTGCACATGACCATCCAGACGGCCGTGCTGATCGAGACGCTGCAAGCCCTGGGCGCGACCGTTCGCTGGGCCTCGTGCAACATCTTCTCGACGCAGGACCACGCCGCCGCGGCCATCGCCGCTGCGGGCACGCCGGTGTTCGCCATCAAGGGCGAGTCGCTGAAGGACTACTGGGACTACACCCACGCCATCTTCGACTTCGGCCCCAAGGGCTCGAAGGGCGAAGGTCCGAACATGATCCTGGACGACGGCGGCGACGCCACGCTGCTGATGCACCTGGGCCAGCGCGCCGAGAAGGACCTGGGCGTGCTCGCCAACCCGACCAGCGAGGAAGAGCGCATCCTGTTCGCCGCCATCAAGGCCAAGCTGGCCGCGGACAACACTTGGTACACCCGCAAGTCGGCCGAGATCATCGGCGTGACCGAAGAGACGACCACCGGCGTGCACCGCCTGAACGAGATGAGCGCCAAGGGCACGCTGCTGTTCCGCGCCATCAACGTGAACGACTCGGTCACCAAGAGCAAGTTCGACAACCTGTACGGTTGCCGCGAATCGCTGGTCGACGGCATCAAGCGCGCGACCGATGTGATGATCGCCGGCAAGGTGGCCTGCGTGGCCGGCTACGGTGACGTGGGCAAGGGCTCGGCACAAGCGCTGCGCGCGCTGTCGGCGCAGGTGTGGGTGACCGAGATCGACCCGATCAACGCGCTGCAGGCCGCGATGGAAGGCTACAAGGTCGTGACGATGGAATACGCCGCCGACAAGGCCGACATCTTCGTGACCACCACCGGCAACAAGGACGTCATCACGCACGACACGATGGTCAAGATGAAGGACCAGGCCATCGTCTGCAACATCGGCCACTTCGACAACGAGATCGACGTCGCGTCGATCGAGAAGTACGAGTGGGAAGAAATCAAGCCGCAGGTCGACCACATCACCTTCCCGGACGGCAAGAAGATCATCCTGCTGGCCAAGGGCCGCCTCGTGAACCTGGGCTGCGGCACGGGCCACCCGAGCTTCGTGATGTCGTCGTCGTTCGCGAACCAGACCATCGCCCAGATCGAGCTGTTCACCAAGCCCGACGCCTACCAGGCCGGCAAGGTCTACGTGCTGCCCAAGCACCTCGACGAGAAGGTCGCGCGCCTGCACCTGAAGAAGGTCGGTGCCATGCTCACCGAGCTGACGGACGCGCAGGCCGCCTACATCGGCGTGAGCAAGAACGGTCCGTACAAGCCGGACACGTACCGCTACTGATCGACAGCGCATGCGCGCCGATCAACTGTTGGTAGAGCGCGGCCTGGCCGCGTCGCGTTCGCAGGCTGTGCGGCTCATCGCCGGCGGCTTGCGCTGGCGCGACGCGGGCACCAGCGACGCGTGGCGCTCCGTCGCCAAGAACAAGGACGACGTGCCCGAAACGGCCGAGCTCGAGCTGGTCGATGCGTCCGAGGCCCGGTATGTGTCGCGCGGCGGGCTCAAGCTCGAAGGCGCACTCGCCGTGAGCGGTGTCGATCCCTCCGGCAAAGTGTGTCTCGACGTGGGCCAGTCGACCGGCGGTTTCACCGACTGCCTGCTGCAGCGCGGCGCCGCCAAAGTGGTCGGCGTGGATGTCGGCCACGGGCAGCTGCATGCGAAGCTGCGCGAGGACGAACGCGTGGTCCCCATCGAAGGCGTCAATGCGCGCGCGCTCTCGGCTGACGACTTGCAGGAAGAGGGCGGGGAACCATTCGATCCACGCTTCGACCTGATCGTCGGCGACCTGTCGTTCATCTCGCTCACGCTGGTGCTGCCGGCGGTCGTCGAGTTCCTGGCCGGCGACGGCCACCTGCTGATGTTGGTGAAACCGCAGTTCGAGCTGCAGCCCGGCCAGGTCGGCAAGGGCGGCATCGTGCGCGACGAGTCGATGTATGCGGTGGTCGAGAAGCGCTTGCACGATGCCTGCAAGGCGCTGGGCCTGCGGGTGCTGCACTGGTTCGACAGCCCGATCGCCGGGGGCGACGGCAACCGCGAGTTTTTCATTCACGCCGTTCGCGCTGTTCACGGCGCTAACGACGGTTCCTAAGGAGACGCAGGTGCGCCTTCCGTTGAGTTTCGAATTCTTCCCGACCAAGACGCCCGAGGGCGCGGTCAAGCTGCGCGCCGCGCGCCAGCAGCTGTATGTGCGCAAGCCGCAGTTCTGCTCGGTCACGTACGGCGCGGGCGGTTCCACGCACCAGGGCACTTTCGGTGCGGTGCAGGAGATCCTGTCCGAAGGTGTGGACGCTGCGAGCCACTTCTCGTGCATCGGCGCCACCCGCGCCACGGTGCGCGAGCAACTCGCCGAACTCAAGGCCATGGGCGTCAAGCGCCTCGTGGCCCTGCGCGGTGACCTGCCGAGCGGCTATGGCATGGGCGGCGAGTTCCTGTACGCGAGCGACCTTGTTGCCTTCATCCGCGAAGAGACCGGCCGCGACTTCCACATCGAGGTGGCTTGCTACCCCGAGGTCCATCCGCAGGCACGCTCGCCCGAAGCCGACCTGCAGGCCTTTGCCACGAAGGTGAAGGCGGGCGCCGACTCTGCGATCACGCAGTACTTCTTCAGCCCCGAGGCCTACTTCCGCTTCGTCGACGACGTGCGCAAGCTGGGGCTCGACACGCCGATCGTGCCGGGCATCATGCCGATCACGAGCTCGACGCAGCTCATGCGTTTTTCCGACGCCTGCGGCGCCGAGATTCCGCGCTGGGTCCGTTTGCGGCTGCAGGGCTTCGGCGACGACACGGCGTCGATCAAGGCCTTCGGTCTCGACGTGGTCACCGACCTGTGCGCGCGTCTGCAGGAAGGCGGCGCGCCGGCGCTGCACTTCTACACGATGAACCAGTCGGCGGCCACGCTGGCTGTGCTGGAGCGCCTCGATTGAGTGGGGGCGCGGGGCTTCGTGCAGCGCTCGTCGCTGCGACCTGCGTTCTCGCGGGTTGCGCCATGCCACCTGCGACCGACGCCGAAGGCGGGGCGACGGCGAAGCTGACGCCCTTGCCTCGCGCCATCGCGGTGCCTCCGGGCGCGGCGGCGCGTTCGAGCGTGCCGTCGGTGCGCTATGACCTTGCGGTGTCCGGCACGGGCGAACTGCCGCCGGACGACGGCGTGCCCGGCGATGAGGGCACGCGGGAAATCTTCGAGCGCGGCGGTGCCTCCTGGTACGGCATTCAATTCCATCAGCGCAAGACCGCCAGCGGCGAGCGCTTCGACATGGCAGCCATGACGGCGGCCCACAAGACCCTGCCCTTCAACACGCGCGTGTGCGTGCGCAGCCTCGTCAACGGCAGCGAGGTGCTGGTGCGCATCAACGACCGCGGGCCGTACGCGGCAGGTCGCGTGATCGACCTGAGCCGCGCGGCGGCCGACCGCATCGGCCTGACGAGCATGGGCATCAAGCAGGTGGCGTTGACGGTCGTCGATCGCGAGGGGATGCGTTGCGGCGGATTGCCGGTGGAGGCGGGCGACGTGCTGGCGTCCGCAACAGTACCGGCTGCGCCGCAACGGGCGAGGTCGCCGGCGCCCGCACGCCGCAAGGCGGTCGTGCCGCCCCGCCGCCAGAGATAGGGGGCCGGAAGGCTCAGCCGCCCGAATCGAGCGAGAAGGCGGCGTGCCGGTCTTGCGCCAGGCGCTCCGCCAACTGCGGCAGGGCGGCCGCCAGCAGCGGCTTCAGCGTGTACGGCGGGTTGATCAGGAACATGCCGCTGGCCGGCAGCCCCGGCCGGTGCGTTGCGCCCGATGCGTCCGTCGTGATCTTGCTGGACTTGACCGTCAGCGTGGCGTGCAGCCACGACTTGCCGGCTTTCGTCGCCATGGTCTTGAGCCGGCGCGGCAGGTCGTGCGCCTCGGGGCGCGGAATGATCGGATACCAGACCGCGTAGGTGCCGGTGGCGAAACGCTTGAGCGCCTCGGCCGCGAAGTCGAGCACGCGGCCGTAGTCGGTCTTCATCTCGTAGCTCGGGTCCATCAGCACCAGCGCGCGGCGCGAGGGCGGCGGCAGGAACTTGGTGGCGCTGCCGAAGCCGTCTTCGTTCAACACGGCGATCTGGCGGCCGGCCTCGAGCTGGGCGATGTTGGCGCTCAGCGCGCGGCCGTCGGTCGGGTGCAGCTCGAACAGCTTGAGCCTGTCGTGGTCGCGCAGCAGGTGCTGCACGATGAATGGCGAGCCGGGATAGACGCGGGCGCCGCCGTTGGGGTTGAAGTCGTGAATCACTTCCAGGTAGCGCGCAATGGCGTCGGCGACTGGAATTTCGGTTTCAGGCGCTACTTTTTTGGTAGCGGACTTCGTGGCGGGCGCTGGCGCATCGGGCGTTTTCTTGCCCGAAAGAAGCCGCAGGATGCCGTCGGCCGCTTCACCGCTGGTGCCGGCGTAGTCGCCGTCGAGCCGGTACAGGCCGGCGCCGGCGTGAGTGTCGACGACCGTCAGGGCCGCCTCTTTTTCAAGCAGATGGTCGAGCGTGGCAATCAGCACCGTGTGCTTGAGCACGTCGGCGTGGTTGCCGGCATGGAAGGCGTGGCGGTAACTGAACATAGGGGGAGGATGGTAACGGTGTTGGGCCCTGCATATGCAAATTTGCCAGCACAGGGCCATTCTTTATATAATCGCGGGCTTCGCAGCGTTTTTGTGGCCCCGCGGCGAGGACTTTAAACCCACCTAAGAGATTCCCATCAGAGGAACGCCGACCGTGGAAAAGGGCCCGCCAAACCCTCTTTTCAAGAGAAAAACTCATGACCAAAACGTTCAGCGCCAAGCCCGCTGACGTGACGCACGAGTGGTTTGTGATTGACGCGACCGACAAGGTCCTCGGACGAGTAGCCAGCGAAGTTGCTCTCCGTTTGCGCGGCAAACACAAGGCCATTTACACGCCTCACGTCGATACCGGTGACTTCATCGTCATCATCAACGCCGCGCAACTGCGCGTCACCGGCGCCAAGTCGATCGACAAGGTGTACTACCGTCACTCGGGCTACCCGGGCGGTATCACGGCGACGAACTTCCGCGACATGCAGAACAAGCACCCGGGCCGCGCCCTGGAAAAGGCTGTCAAGGGCATGCTGCCCAAGGGCCCGCTCGGTTACGCGATGATCAAGAAACTCAAGGTGTACGGTGGCGCTGAGCACCCGCATACCGCCCAACAGCCCAAAGTGCTGGAACTGTAAGGAGCCTTGAGAATGATTGGTGAATGGAACAATGGCACCGGCCGTCGCAAATCCAGCGTCGCCCGCGTGTTTCTGAAAAAAGGCACCGGCAAGATCACGGTCAACGGCAAGGACATCCAAGAGTTCTTCGGCCGCGAAACCTCGATCATGATCGCCAAGCAGCCCCTGGCGCTGACCAACAACCTCGAAGCTTTCGACGTGATGGTCAACGTGAACGGTGGCGGCGAATCGGGTCAAGCCGGCGCCACGCGCCACGGCATCACCCGTGCGCTGATCGACTACGACGCGACGCTCAAGCCCGTGCTGAGCCAAGCCGGCTTCGTGACGCGCGACGCGCGTGAAGTCGAGCGTAAGAAGGTCGGTCTGCACTCCGCCCGTCGTCGCAAGCAGTTCAGCAAGCGCTGATCTGTTCACTGCGAACACAAAGCCGCCTTCGGGCGGCTTTTTCGTTACCGGGGCCGCCTTCGGGTGCCTTTTCGCTGGAGCTGCCCCTTGGTGCGGGGGGCGTCCGACCCCACTTGCATTGGGGTGCACGCCACACCCGGCCTGCCGGGAATGCGGCATTGCAGTAGCATTCGTTTCATTGGCCGCATGTCCGGCCCCCTAGGAGTTATCACCCCATGAGCGCCGTTGCCGAAAACATCCAGACCCAGATGCCCGAGCCGATCGTCTTCACCGACAGCGCGGCCGCCAAGGTCGCCGACCTGATCGCCGAAGAGGGCAATCCCGACCTGAAGCTGCGCGTGTTCGTGCAGGGTGGCGGCTGCTCCGGCTTCCAGTACGGTTTCACCTTCGATGAAATCACCAACGAAGACGACACCACCATGACCAAGAACGGCGTCTCGCTGCTGATCGACGCCATGAGCTACCAGTACCTGGTCGGCGCCGAGATCGACTACAAGGAAGACCTGCAGGGTGCCCAGTTCGTGATCAAGAACCCGAACGCCACCAGCACTTGCGGCTGCGGATCGAGCTTCTCGGCCTGATGCCTGGATGCTGCTGACCCAGCTTCCCCCCAAAAGCCGCCTCCGGGCGGCTTTTTAGTTCCTGCTTCATTCCCTTGCCCATGACCTTCAAGGCCGATGCCGCCGCCGATCCCGTTCAAAAGAGCCTGCTGTGGCTCGTCGCGGTCGGCTTCTTCATGCAGACGCTGGACGCCACCATCATCAACACGGCGCTGCCGGCGATGGCCGCGAGCCTCGGCGAAAGCCCGCTGCGCATGCAGTCGGTGGTGGTGGCCTATGCGCTCACCATGGCGATGCTGATTCCCGCCTCGGGCTGGATCGCCGACCGCTTCGGCACCCGGCGTGTCTTTTTCTCGGCCATCGTGCTGTTCGCCGCCGGATCGGTACTGTGCGCGCTCTCGCACGGGCTGGGCCAGTTGGTGGCTGCGCGGGTGGTGCAGGGCCTGGGCGGCGCGCTGCTGCTGCCCGTGGGGCGCCTGGCGCTGCTGCGCACCGTGCCGCGCGGAGGGTTCCTGCAGGCGATGAGCTTTGTCGCCATCCCGGGGCTCATAGGGCCCCTGCTCGGCCCTACGCTGGGTGGATGGCTCGTGCAGTACGCCTCGTGGCACTGGATCTTCCTGATCAACGTGCCCGTGGGGCTGCTGGGCTGCATTGCCACGCTCAAGTACATGCCCGACCTGCGCGGTGCCGTGCAGAAGCGCTTCGACAGCGTTGGCTACGCGATGCTGGCCTTTGGCATGGTGGCGATTTCGCTTTCGCTCGACGGCGCGGGCCTGCACCAGGGCGGCGTGATGGTCGTGCTGATCTTCGGTTTCGCCAGCATCGCCGGCTACTGGCTGCGCGCCGCGCGCACGCCCGAGCCGCTGTTCGCGCCCTCGCTCTTCCATGTGCCCACCCTCAGCATCGGCCTGATCGGCAACCTGTTCTCGCGGCTGGGCAGCAGTTGCATGCCCTTCCTGGTGCCGCTGCTGCTGCAGGTGTCGATGGGCTATTCGCCGGTGCGCGCCGGTCTGATGATGCTGCCGATCGCCCTGGCGGGCATGGCCATGAAGCGCTTCGCCACGCCGTTGATCACGCGCCACGGCTACCGCAAGGTGCTGGTGGCCAACACCATCCTCGTGGGCTGCACGATGGCCAGCTTCGGCCTGACGGCGCCGGGCCAGCCGATGGCGCTGCATGTGCTGCAGCTGCTGGCTTTCGGCGCGGTCAATTCGCTGCAGTTCACCGCGATGAACACGATCACGCTGAAGGATCTGGATGGCAGCATGGCCAGCAGCGGCAACAGCCTGCTGTCGATGGTGCAGATGCTCGCAATGAGCCTGGGCGTTGCCGCCGCGGGCGCCGTGCTGACGGGCTACAACGGCATTTTCGGCACCGAGACGCCGGCGCACACGCTGGATGCTTTCCAGGCCACTTTCGCAAGCATGGGGCTGATCACGGTGGCTTCTGCGCTGATCTTTTGGCATCTGCCCTCAGAAGTGCGCGCGACACGCCCTGCGCAGCCGGAGGTTTCCGGCCAGGGCTGATCCGTTTCAGGCAGGGTAGATCGCGCCGAGCACCCGCGGCCCGCGGGCACCGGTTACGCTGGCCAGGTTGCCCGCCTCGCGCCGGATGGTGGCGCGGGCCAGCCATGCAAATGCCGCCGCCTCGACCTGCTGGGGCGGCAGGCCGTGTTCGGTCGAGGCCGCCACGTCGACGCCGGGCAGCAGCGCGCGCAGGCGGTCCAGCAGGTGGTCGTTGAGGGCGCCGCCTCCGCACACGATCAGCAGGTTGCTATCTTTTCCATAGCTACTTACATCTGCTGCGCAGGCACGAGCGGTCAGTTCGGCCAATGTCGCCTGTACATCGGCGGGCGCCATCGCCACCGTGCCCAGCTGCGCGGCCAGCCAGGTCGGATTGAACAGATCGCGCCCGGTACTTTTCGGGGGTGCCTTGGCGAAGTACGGATCCGCCAGCATTTGCGCCAACAGATCGGGCAGCACCTGTCCGCTGGCGGCCCATTGGCCGCCACGGTCGAAGGGCTGGCCCTGGTGGGTCTGGCACCAGTGGTCCATCAGCGCATTGCCCGGACCGCAGTCGAAGCCGAGCACGCTGATGCCGCTGGCCGCATTGGTGGCCGGCAGCAGGCTCAGGTTGGAGATGCCGCCGACGTTCAGCACCGCGACCGTCTCGTCGGCCCGTGCGAACAGCGCCTGGTGGAAGGCCGGCACCAGCGGCGCCCCCTGGCCGCCGGCCGCGAGGTCGCGGCTGCGGAAATCGCCTATCACGTCGATGCCGGCCAGTTCGGCCAGCAGCGAGGGGTTGTTGACCTGGAGGGTGTAGCCGACCTCGTCGAACTCGAGCGGCTGGTGGCGCACCGTCTGGCCGTGCGCGCCGATGGCGGCGACGGCACTGGCGTCGATGCCGCTGTCCGCCAGCAACTGGGCGACGACGCCGGCGTACGCCCGGGCCAGTCCGTTGCCCGCAAGTGCCGCACGGTGCAGTTCGTTGTCGCCGGGCGTGTTCAGCGCCAGCAGTTCGGCGCGCAGGGCCACGGGAAATTGCGCCGTGGCATAAGCCCGCACCGCGATGCGGCCGCCGGAAAAGTCGGCCAGCACGCCGTCGACGCCGTCGAGCGAGGTGCCCGACATCAGGCCGATGAAGAGTTTGGCGGCCATCTCTGGATCGGGTCTCGAGAGAGGTCGCCTGCCGCGCGGCGGAATCAGTCGGCGCTGGCCTGGATGACCGAGAAGGCGGCTGCCAGCTCGGTGCGCGCGCCCACGGCGATGCGTTCGAAGGCCGGCCGCAGTGCCGCGGTGATCGGCGCGCCGCCCTCCTGGGCGATGGATGCCGGGTCTTGATAGACGCCGCCCACGCGGAATTCAAAGTGCAGGTGCGGGCCGGTGGCCCAGCCGGTGGAACCCACCGCGCCGACCGTCTGGCCCTGGCTCACCGCCTGGCCTGCCTTGACGTCGATGCGGCTCAGGTGCGCATAGGCCGTCTGCTGGTTGTTGCGGTGATTGATGATGACGATGTTGCCGTAGCCGTTCTGCGTGCCGGCGAAATCGACCGTGCCGTCGCCGACCGAGCGCACCGAGGTGCCCGTGGGCGCCGCGTAGTCGACGCCGTTGTGCTGGCGCCAGCTGTTCAGGATCGGGTGCATGCGCATCGCGAAGCCGCTGGACACGCGCGAGAACTCGACCGGCGTTGCCAGGTAGGCCTTGCGCAGGCTGTCGCCGTTCGGGCGGTAGTAACTGCCCTTCTGGCCCGCGCCCGGAGGCTGGAACCAGACGGCCTGGTGGATCTTGCCGTTGTTCTCGAATTCGGCCGACAGCACGCGGCCGCTGCGCAGCGCCTGCCCATCGGCCTCGAAGGTCTCGTACACCACGGCGAAGCGGTCGCCCTTGCGCAGGGCGCGAACGTCGACGTCGCCCGCGAAGATGTCAGCCAGCTGGCTTGCCACTGCATCGGGAATGCGCGAGTCGTCGGTGGCGGCGAACAGCGAGGTGCGGATGGTGCCGCTCGCCAGGCGCGTACCCGGCGTGAGCGTGTCGCGCTCGGTCACGCCGGCGAAGCCGGTGGGCGTGCGCTCGATGACGAAGCGCTTGAAGCCGCCGTCGCCGTCGGGAATCCAGCGGGCGCTGAGTTTCTTGAGCTGGTTTTCCTGCGTCGCCTCGGCCGTCACGGTGCGGCCGGCGCGCGAGAACAGCGCGTTGCGGGCTTCGACGCTGCCGCGCACGAAGGCGGTGGCGGCCGGGTCGGAGATGCCGAGGCGCTTCATCAGGGCTTCGGCCGTGTCGCTCGAACGGGTAACGTCGGTGCGGAACAGGGTGAAGCTGAAGTTCTCGAGCGATTCACCCTGGTCGGCGAACGACACCGGCGCCGTCGCTTCGAGGATCTGGTGGACCGGGAGGTCGGAGGCGTCGGGGCCCAGCGATGCCACCGCAAGGGTGCCGGCGCTCAGCAGCGCCGCCGCGATGAGCGCGGTGATCTGCTTGGGATACGTCCGGAATGTATAGGCCACGCGAGAAGCAAGTAGCTCCTCGGCGGCAAGAATGCCGTTGATCAAACTGTGAATTCCAGCTCAGGTTCTGCAAATCCGTGCTGCAAGGCCCAGTACGTTCAGGGCGGCAGCAGACGGTGCGGAAAAAAGCGCCGCTTAGAATCCGGCGCTTGAAAAGTCGGGCTGAGTATAGCTTCGGCACCCCCAAAGTCAGCTAAAAAAGCCCGTAAAGGCCGAATCTGTTACATCCATGAGCCTCTCAAATAGTGTAGGACGCGCGCTAGAAATATCCCTCCGCGGCGCTGACGAGCTGCTGCCGCAGGACGAGTGGGTGCGCAAGCTCCAGCGCTCCGAAGCCACCGGGACCCCCCTGCGCATCAAATTCGGTCTGGACCCGACGGCACCGGATATTCATCTGGGTCACACGGTGGTTTTCAACAAGATGCGCCAGTTGCAAGACCTGGGCCACACGGTGATCCCGCTGATCGGCGACTTCACCACCACCATCGGCGACCCGTCCGGGCGCAACAGCACCCGGCCGCCGCTGACCCGCGAGCAGATCGAGGCCAATGCGGCGACCTACTTCGACCAGCTGCGCCTGGTGCTGAACGTCGATATCGCCGAAGTCCGCTACAACTCCGAGTGGAGCGACCCCCTGGGCGCGCGCGGCATGATCCAGCTCGCCGCCAAGTACACGGTCGCCCGGATGATGGAGCGCGACGACTTCAACAAGCGCTTCAAGGGCGGCCAGTCGATCTCGGTGCACGAATTCCTCTACCCGCTGATGCAGGGCTACGACTCGGTCGCCTTGAAGAGCGACCTCGAGCTGGGCGGCACCGACCAGAAGTTCAACCTGCTCGTCGGCCGGCATCTCCAGCAGGAATACGGGCAAGAGCCGCAGTGCATACTCACTATGCCGCTGCTGGAAGGGCTCGATGGCGTCGAAAAGATGTCCAAGAGCAAGAACAACTACATCGGCATCAGCGAGGACGCCAACACCATGTTCGCCAAGGTGCTGTCGATCTCCGACGACCTGATGTGGCGCTGGTACACGCTGCTGAGCTTCCAGTCGCTGGAGCAGATCGCGGCGCTGAAGGCCGAGATCGAGGGCGGCCGCAATCCGAAGGACGCCAAGGTCGCGCTGGCGAAGGAAATCACCGCGCGCTTCCACAGCGCGGCGGCGGCAGATACGGCCGAGCAGGATTTCATCAACCGCAGCAAGGGCGGCGTGCCGGACGAGATTCCCGAGGTGTCGCTGCCGGGCGCGCCGCTGGGCATTGCCCAGCTCCTCAAGCAGGCAAACCTCGCTTCTTCGGCGTCGGAAGGCAACCGCCTGATCGACGGCGGCGGCGTGCGCATCGATTCCGCCGTGGTCAGCGACAAGGCCCTGAAGCTGCCTGCGGGCAGCTACGTGGTTCAGGTCGGCAAGCGCAAGTTCGCCCGCGTGACCTTGAGCTGAGCGCCCGCTCAGCGCACCTCGATGGTGACGCGCCGGTTGCGCGGCTCGTCCACCTCGTCGGCGGTGGGAATGGCCAGGTCGCGCTCGCCTCGGCCTACGGCCTCGATGCGGTTGGCCGGGAACTGGCGCTCCACGAAGAGCTGGACCACTTCCTGCGCGCGGCGGCGCGACAACTGGTCGTTCTGCTCGCCGCTGCCCTTGGTGTCGGTGTGGCCCGTGACCACGATGTCGCCGCCGCTGCGCGCCAGGGCAGCGGCCAATGCCTCGGTCATGATCTGCTGCGATGCCGGAGTCAGCGTTGTGCCACCGATATCGAAATACACCGTGTAGCGCTGCGGCGGGGGCGGGCGCATGTCGAAAAGCGGCTTGTTTTCAGCCTGTACCTTGGCCGGATCGACCTGGTCGACCGCCGGGGCGCCACTTGCGCCCACTGCGGCCGTGGCGCGCTGGTAGGGCTTGGAGAGCACTTCCTCGCCATCCTTGGCGCGCACCACCACCGCCGATGGCTTGCCGTCGGCCTGCGGCAGCAGCACCACCCGCGTGCCCGGCGTCGAACAGGCGGCAAGAAGCGCGGCTGCCAGCGTGGCGATGAAGAGCGATGCGGGGCGGGGCCTGGAGGAGATCATCATCATGGCTTGCCGTCGGCTTGCACGATGAAGTCAGTGCCGCGGATGCCGATGGTGGCCGTCTGCGTTTCGACCCGGACCGCGTCGGGGTTGGTCTTGCCGATCAGGCCCGTGATCATGCGCATGGAGCCGCGCAGCAGCGAGACCAGCATGCCGCCCTCGTACGTCGTGCCGTCGAAGTGGAATTCCTTCAGGTCGAGCCGCGACGAGGGACCGACCACCAGCGTCGTGTCGTCGCGCAGCACCACGGAGGCAGACGAATCGGGGCCGGTCACGATGCGGTCCACGGTGCCCAGTGCATCGCCCGGGCTGGCGGGGCGCGTGGCACCGGTGCCGTTGAGCAGTTGCACGTTGCCGCGCACGGATTTCACGAAGCCCGCCTGGGGATCGGCCTTGGCCGGGGCCGCAGGCGCAAGCGCGGGTGCGGGTGCGGGTGCGGGTGCGGGTGCGGGTGCGGGCGAGGCAGCGGGAACCGCCACCGGGGCGGTCGAAGGAGTCTGGGCCTGTGCCAGCGCGGCCGAGCCCACAATGGCCAGGCCGCTCAAGGCGGTCACGAGTTTTTTCATCATCAGGGGGCTCTCTGCGAAACGGTGTTCCGCAATGGTCGCAAATACTAATGCGAAGGCGTTACATGAAGACACGGGGCCGATAATTCAGGCGGTTCTTGCGGCCTTTTACCGCTTTTCGTGTGGCCTATTGCCCAATTTCCGATGATTTTTACATGACGTTTACCCCTAAGACGCTGCTGCGCGTTTCTGTCGCCGTGGCCTTGATCACGATCGTGCTCAAGGGCCTGGCAGGCTACGTGACCAACTCGATGGGCCTGATCTCCGACGCGATGGAGTCCTTCGTGAACCTGGCGAGCGCCATGTTCGCGCTCGCCATGGTGACCATCGCCGAGCGGCCAGCGGATGACGACCATCCCTACGGCCATCACAAGGCCGAGTACTTCTCCTCGGGCTTCGAGGGCATCCTGATCGTCGGCGCGGCCATCGCGATCCTCTGGGTCTCGGTGCAACGCCTGCTGACGCCACAGCCACTCGAGCAACTGGGCTGGGGCCTGGCGCTGTCGGTGATCAGTTCGGGCTTCAATGCCGGCCTGGCTTTCCTGCTGTTCCGCGCGGCCCGCACGCATCGCTCGATCGCGCTGGAGGCCGACGGCCGCCACCTGATGACCGACGTGTGGACTTCCGCCGCGGTGGTCGTCGGCATCGTCTGCGTGCAATTCAGCGGGTGGCTCTGGCTCGACCCGGTGCTGGCCATCGGCGTGGCGCTCAACATCGTGCGCGAGGGCGTCAAGCTGGTGTGGCGCTCGTCGCAGGGCCTGATGGACGAAGCGCTCGACGCCGAGACCCTTGCCACCGTGCGCGCCACGCTCGACGCGTTTGCCGCCCGCATGCCCGAAGGCACGCGGCTGCGCTTCGATGACATGGTGACGCGCAGCGCCGGCCAGCGCCGCTTCGCCGACCTGCACATGCACGTGCCCGGCCACTGGACCCTGCAGCACGCCGCCAGCATGCGCGACGAACTGGAGCAGGCCCTGATGGACGCGGTGCCCGGCCTGCGCGTCACGATCCAGCTCCTGCCCCTGACCATGGAAGCCCGCGCCACCCAGGCCGGCGAACATCACCCCCTATGAAGGCTGTTCTTCAACGCGTGGCGAATGCGCGCGTCGATATTGCGGGCCGCACCGTCGGTGCCATCGATTCGGGCCTGCTCGTGCTGCTGTGCGCCGAGCGCGGCGACGCCGATGCGCTGGCCGACCGCATGCTCGCCAAGATCCTCAAGCTGCGCATCTTTTCGGACGATGCCGGCAAGATGAACCTCAGCGTGCAGGACATCGGCGGCGGCCTGCTGGTGGTGAGCCAGTTCACGCTGGCGGCCGATTCCAGCGCCGGTAACCGCCCCAGCTTCACCCAGGCCGCGCCGCCCGATGAGGGGCGCCGGCTCTACGAGTACTTCGTGGCGCGGGCACGCGCCGCGCACCCGGTGGTGGCCACCGGCGAGTTCGGCGCTGACATGCAGGTGCACCTGCTGAACGACGGGCCCGTCACCATTCCGCTGCAGATGGCGGCGTAGCGGACGCCATCTACTTGCCGTACGGGCTGCGGATGCCCAGCCCCGCGAGGATCTCGATCTCGTAGGCTTCCATCTCGTCGGCGTCGGCCTCGCTGGTCTCGTGGTCCCAGCCCTGCGCATGCAGCGTGCCGTGCACCAGCAGGTGCGCGTAGTGGTCGGCGAGCGTCTTGCGGTTTTCCTTCGCCTCGCGCGCCACCACCGGCGCGCACAGCACGAGGTCGGCCATCACCAGCGGGCTTTGCGCGTAGTCGAAGGTCAGCACGTTGGTCGCGTAGTCCTTGCCGCGGAACTCGCGGTTCAGGCGCTGGCCCTCGTCGGCATCGACGATGCGCACGGTGATCTCGCCGTCGATGTCGAGCGCATGGCGGATCCAGCGCGTCACGCTGTGGCGCGGCAGCGCGGCGCGGTGGCGTTCCACGCCCTTGAAGCGCCCGAACTGCAGCGAGAGCGAAAGTGCGGGGAGCCTGGAGGCGGCCATCTCAGTGGCCTCCCGCGCGCTTGCGCTGGCCGTCGTAGGCATCGACGATCTTCGCCACCAGCGGATGCCGCACCACGTCCGCACTCGTGAAGTGCGTGATCGCGATGCCGTTCACCCGCTTGAGCACGCGCTCCGCATCGATCAGGCCGCTCAGCTGCTGCTTGGGCAGATCGATCTGGCTCACGTCGCCCGTCACCACCGCCTTGGCACCGAAGCCGATGCGCGTGAGGAACATCTTCATCTGCTCGACGGTGGTGTTCTGCGCCTCGTCGAGGATCACGAAGGCGTTGTTCAGCGTGCGCCCCCGCATGAAGGCCAGCGGCGCGATTTCCAGCGCGTTGCGCTCGAATGCCTTCTGCACCTTCTCGTAGCCCATCAGGTCGTAGAGCGCGTCGTACAGCGGGCGCAGGTACGGATCGACCTTCTGCGTCAGGTCGCCCGGCAGGAAGCCGAGCCGCTCGCCCGCTTCCACCGCGGGCCGCGTCAGCACGATGCGCTGCACGGCGGCGCGCTCGAGCGCATCGACCGCGCAGGCCACTGCAAGATAGGTCTTGCCGGTGCCGGCCGGCCCGATGCCGAAGGTAATGTCGTGCTTGGCGATGTTGTCGAGGTACAGCGCCTGCGTGGGCGTGCGCGCGCGCAGGTCGGTGCGGCGGGTGACGAGCATCGCGAGGTCGTCGTCGCCGTCGAGCATCGAGCCGTCGCCGGCCAGCGTGAGCTGCACCACGGCCGGATCGATGACGCGCTGGGCGATTTCGTACAGCGCCTGCAGCACGTCCATTGCGCGCTGCGCGGAGGCCTTGGGGCCGTCGACCTTGAACTGTTCGTGGCGGTGCGCGATCTTCACGCCCAGCGCTTCCTCGATGCGGCGCAGGTGCGCGTCCAGAGGTCCGCACAGGTGGCCGAGGCGCGAGTTGTTCAGTGGGGTAAAGGTGTGTCGCAGAATCACGCCGGACATTTCAAGGAAAAAGGGCACCCATGATAGGCAAACTGACCGGCACGCTCGCTGAGCGCAATCCGCCGCAGGTGGTGGTGGACTGCAACGGCGTCGGCTACGAGGTCGATGTGCCGATGAGCACGTTCTACAACCTCCCCGGTACCGGCGAGCGCGTGTCGCTGCTCACGCACTTCGTCGTGCGCGAGGACGCGCAGATTCTCTATGGCTTCGGCACGGCCGAGGAGCGGGCGGCTTTTCGCCAGCTCATCAAGATCACCGGCGTGGGGCCGCGCACGGCCCTGGGCCTGCTTTCGGGCATGAGCGTGGGCGAACTGTCGCAGGCGATCACGACGCAGGAACTGGGCCGGCTCGTGAAGATCCCGGGCATCGGCAAGAAGACCGCCGAGCGGCTTCTGCTGGAACTCAAGGGCAAGCTCGGTGCCGACATCGGCCTGCCTGCGCACGCGGCGTCGGACGCGCAGGCCGACATCCTCCAGGCGCTGGTCGCGCTCGGCTATAGCGATAAGGAAGCTGCGCTCGCGCTCAAGGCGCTGCCGAAGGATGCGACCGTGAGCGAGGGGATCAAGCTGGCGTTGAAGTCGCTGGCGAAGTGAGCGTGATTCAGGGCGCGCTCACGCCAACGGGGGACATTCGCGGAGGAGAGCACCCGGTGGCCTTCGCACGCGCCCCAGAAGGGGCACTCAGGGATGGATCTTCTCGCCCTTGGCCAGCATCTCCACGAACTGCGCAATGCGCCGCGCCCGCGTCTCGGGCTTCTTCGCGCCCTGGGTACGGAACAGCACCGCGAAGCGGTTGCGCGAATCGAGCGTGGCGAAGAACTTCGCGGCCTTCTTGTTCGCATCGAGCGCAGCCTGCAGGTCGGGCGGCACCGTCGCCGCGCTGACGCCCTCATAGGCCGCGTCCCAGCGGCCGTCGGCCTTCGCGCGCTCGATCTCGGCATGGCCGGCCGGTTGCATGCGGCCTTCGTCGATGAGCTTCAGCACCTTGGCGCGGTTGATCCGCGACCAGATACTGCGCCTGGTGCGCGGCGTGAAGCGTTGCAGGAAGTACTGCGCATCCTCGCTCTTGCGCTGGCCGTCGATCCAGCCCCAGCACAGCGCTTCTTCCAGCGCGGCGGGATAGTCGATGGAGGCGATGCCGCTGTCCTTCTTGGCGATGCGCAGCCACACGCCGGCGGCGCTGGCGTGGTGGCGCTTGAGCCAGCGCGCCCACGACGCAGCGCTGCTGCACTCGATCGGCGTGTCGTGCGGAACGCGTTCCGTGCTCACGGCACCCACCAATAGCGCAGCGCGTGGAAGTAGATCGGCGCCGCGAAGATCACCGAGTCGAGCCGGTCGAGCATGCCGCCGTGGCCCTCGATCATCGAACCCCAGTCCTTCACGCCGCGGTCGCGCTTGATGGCCGACATGACGAGGCCGCCGAAGAAGCCCATCAAACAGATGGTGAGCGCCATCAGCGCCGCCTGCCACGGGTTGAACGGCGTGGCCCAGTAGAGCGCCGCGCCCAGCGCGGTGGCGCTTGCCACGCCGCCGACCAGGCCTTCCCAGGTCTTGGAAGGCGACAGCTCGGGCGCCACCTTGCGCCTGCCGAAGAGCTTGCCCCACACGTACTGCAGCACGTCGCTGCCCTGCACCACGATCACGAGGAACGCGATCAGCAGCAGGTTGCGGCCCTCGAAGCCCGGAATCTGCAGCGTGAGCAGCGCGGGCACGTGGCTGATGCAGAACACGCACACCATCAGCCCCCACTGGATCTTGGAGGTGCGCTCCAGGAAGCGCTGCGTGTCGCCGCCCATCGCCGCCAGGATGGGCAGCAGCAGGAAGGCATAGACCGGGATGTAGATCGAATACAGCCCGTACCAGTCGATCCAGATCAGGAAGTACTGCCCCGGCAGCGCGACGAAGAAGGCCAGCGCGATCGCCGCGTGGTCGCCGCGCCGCGTGTAGGCCAGGCTGATGAATTCGCGCAGCGCATAGAACGAGATCAGGTAGAACAATACGATCACGCCGCCCTTGCCGAAGGCGAAGGCAATGCCGATCACCGCCACCATCACCCACCACGCATTGACGCGCGAGTTGAGGTTGTCGATCACCGAATGCGGCTGGCCGCTCGCCACCCGCCACTTGAGCAGCGCGCCGATGGACGAGGCCAGCACCAGCACGCCGAAGACGCCACCGAAGAGCCTGAGCGTGGTCCACGCGAAAGGAGAGAGCTCGATCATGCGGCCGTCCCTCCGTCCTGCCTGCTGTTGGGTTCGAGGCGGTCGTATTCGGGGCGCAGGTCGAGCATTGCCGCGCGCGCGCGGGCCAGGAACGACACCTTCTCTTCCCCTTCCGCCAGCGTGATCGGCGTGCCGAAGCGCACCGTGCAGGCCAGCGGAATCGGCACCAGCACGCCCTTGGGCAGCACGCGCTTCAGGTTCTCGATCCACACCGGCACCAGCCGCACGTGGGGGCAGGCGCGCGCCAGGTGGAACAGCCCGCTTTTCAGCGGCAGCAGGATGTCTTCGCCCGTGTTGCGAGTGCCCTCGGGGAACATGATGAGCGAGTCGCCGCCCTCCAGCGCGTCCTTCATCTGGTCGACCGGGTTGCCGCCCTGGCCCGAGCCGTCGCGCCGGATCATCAGCGCGTTGAACACGTCCTTGCCGATGAAGTTGCGCAGCTTCGAGGCTTCCCAATAATCCTGCCCCGCCACCGGCCGCGTGAGTCCGCGCAGGTCGGGCGGCAGCGTGGCCCACAGCAGCACGAAGTCGCCGTGGCTCGTGTGGTTGGCGAAGTACAGCGTCTGCTCGGCCTTCGGCGTGGTGCCCGACCAGATGGCGCGCACCCCGGTCAGCAGCCCGGCGGCGCCGATGATGAGCTTGCCGGCCACGACGGCGAGGCCGCGCCGCAGCACCGTGCTGTCGGGCTTTTCTGTCCTGTCGCTCAAAGTGCTGCCTCCGGTGTGCGCGCTTGGTTCGGTGCGCACCGCGGAACCGGCTTCGCCGGGCCGCCGGTGCGGCCCCCGGCGAGGGGGGAGGAGGCCACACGCAGTGGGCAAGCCTGGGGGAGAGTCATGACAAGTCCTGTGTCATCAAGGCAAGTAGGAACAGCGCGCTCTGGCAGGCCACCACGATGGCGTGGCGCTGCATGAGCTGGCGGGTGCCCTGCACGCGGTCGTCGAGCGGGCGGGGGGCGTGCTGCGACGGCGGCGGCTCGCGCAGCCCGAGGGCCGAGAGCGCGCGATCGAGCGCATCGAGCGAGGCGACGGTGCCGCGCGCGAGGCCGTCGAACAGGGCCTCGTCGAAGCGCAACCGGAACGCGAAGTAGCGCTCCAGCGCGCCGAGGATCACGACCGCGCCGAAGCCCATGGTGGCTGTGGTCGAGAGCGAGCGCAGCGTCAGCGCGAGCACCAGCGCCGAGATGCAGGTGAGCGCGAAGCCCCAGAGGGCCAGCAGCGCGATGGCGCGCAGCAGGCCCGCCAGCGCGGCGCAGGTGGTTCGTTCGTTGTCATCGGTCATGGGGCGGCACCTCCGGCAAAGGCTTGAAGGGCTCCAGCGACAGGCGCCACGCACCTCGCAGCACGATCTGCGGCCGTGCGCGGCGCACCGCGTCCTCGGCCTGGGCGACACCGCCGGCCGCGCCGTAGCGGCCCAGCCAGGCGATCGCCGCGGCCGCGCTGCGCGAGAAGCCGAGTGCGCAGCAGACCCACACTGTCGCACCATCCGCGCTGCGCCGCTGGCCTTCGATGACGGCCGCCGCGCGCTGCAGGCGCACGGTGGGCGGCACCGTGAGGTCGAGCAGCGGCACGCAGCGCGCATGCGGCACGACGGCCGGCATCTGCAGCTCGGCGCACAGGCTCACCAGCCGGGGCTGCCCGGCGGCCAGCCATTCGGCGTGCGTCGGGCGGCGGCCGAGCCGCAGGCCGGGCACCACCTCGACCGAGGCCGGCAGCCTGCGCGTCCAGAGCCAGGCGTTGACGGCAGCGCCGAGCCGGTAGGGCGCCAGCATCCAGCGCGCCGCCCAGGCCATGCGGCCATGGCCGTCCATTTGAAAGCCGCGGGCGCCGAAGCCGGCGTAGTTCAGCGCCACCAGCGCGAGCGATGCGGCCGGCCATGCGAGCCACAGCGCGACGCCGCCGCCAAGCAGCGCGGCAGCCAGGAACAGCGCCGCGCCGGCCGCATAGAACCCCGCCAGCTTCCAGCGCTGGGCGTCCCGCGTGCAGCACCATGCGCGCGGCATCGACACCACGCGCTCCAGCGGCCACAGCCACACGCAGAACAGGCCGAGCAGCGCGCCGGTCGGAATGTCGATGAAGTGGTGCTGCCACGTCGTGAGCACCGAGGCGCAGATGGCGAAGGCCCACAGGTGCAGCACCAGCCGCGCCCACAGGGGCCGAATGAACTGGCGGTACCAGTCCCACAGGATGACCGCCAGCGCGATGTGCAGCGAGGGCGCCTGATTGAACGGCTGGTCGAAGCCGCGCAGCGCATTGAACAGGAAGGCTGGTGCCCCCTCGACCGGCGGCTGCCCGAAGCTGAAGTGCAGCGGCCAGACGATGAAGCAGCTGCAGGCGATGAGCGTGGCCGTCACCAACCGCAGCGCATGCCGGTCCAGCGTGTGCCGGCTGCGCGCGAGGAACAGCGACAGCGCGTAGAAGACGTTGATCGTCCAGTACGGGAAGATCGTCCACGGCCAGAAAGGCAACTGCCGCTCCCACTCGAAAGCCATCGACGGAACGTTGGCGCGCGTGGTGGCCCACCAGTTGGCGAGGCCGTAGGTCGCATAGAACAGCGGCCCCAAGAACACCAGCCATGCGGCCGCGCGCTTCCAGGGCCGTCGTGCCGCAGAGGCGATCATTGCGCGACGCGCACCGCCAGCGACACGGTGAAGATGCCCCACTCGTCGACCCGCTGGTCGATCTTGCGGAAGCCCGCTTCCTCCACCAGCTGGTCCATCTCGTGCTGCGTGCGGCGGCGCATCACCCAGGCTTCGCCCTGGCGGTGGCTGGTGAGGGCGCGCGCGATCATCTCGAGCTGCGGGTGCCAGGGCTGACCGGTGTAGACGAGATAGCCGCGGTCTTCCACCGCATCACCCACGCCCGCGAGCGAGCGGCGCACCATCTCGTTGTCGGGGAACAGCTCGTACAAGCCCGACACCACGGCCAGCGTGGGGCGCGGCGCCACGGTGGCGAGGCTCATGCGGTCGAAGGCGTCGGCCTGCACGAACTGCGCGACGTCTTCCAGGCCCTTCTCGGCGATGAGTGCGCGGCCGTCGCGCACGTTGATGTCGCTGTAGTCGCGCAGCAGGATCGAGCTGGCCTTCACGGGGCTTGCGAGCACCGCATCGAGCACGTAGCGGCCATGGCCTGCGGCGATGTCCATCACGCGCACCTCGCGGTGCATTTCGGCCAGGCGCTCCATGGCGACGCGGATCAGCTCCTCGACGTGGATCTTGCGCTGGCGGATGCCGCGCCAGCCGATGGAGTTCAGGTAGGTGTTGTCGATGGAGCGGCCGATGGCCGAGCTGCCCTGCGGGTGGTTGCGGTACACGTAGTCGAGCGTGCTGCCGGAGTCGAAGCCGGTGGCGTGGCCCAGCTTGATGCCTTCGGACATCGTGCCGCCCAGCTTCAGCCCGGCGCGGGTCATCGCCCAGTAGGCGCCGCGCGGCGACAGGGGCGACAGCGGCTCGGACAGCGCGCGCGACTCGTCGGCCGTGTCGCCGCTCAGGTGCGCCTCGCGGCGGTCGACCGGCACGGCCGGCTCGTCGAAGCGCTGCAGGATGAATTCGCGGATCGAGGCCACCGCCGGCGCCCGGTCTTTCTCACCCAGCGTGTCGTGGAAGAAGCCCGGCAGCTCGGTCTTGGTTTTCACCGCGCTGCCCAGGCGCTCGAAGAACTGGTGCTGCGGCTTGTGGTGTACCACCCAGTCGGCGCCCGAGATCAGCAGCTGCACCGGCAGCGTGATCGCATTGGCGTCGGTCACCACGCGGTCGGCCGCCTCGTACAGGCCCAGCAGGATGTTGACCGCGATGGGGCGGGAGATCAGCGGGTCGCTCTCGTAGCTTGCGATGCGTTCGGGGTCGTGCGTGAGGAACTTCGCCTTCACGTAGCTGTTGACGAAGAACAGGCCGCGCAGCTTGTGCATCAGCCCGAGCCCGGCGCGCGCGAACGGCACATACAGCTTCACCTTGAAGGCCGGCGAGGCGAGCGTGAGACCGCGCACCTTGGGTGCGTAGTCGTGCGCCCAGGTGGCGATCAGCACCGCGCCCACGCTCTGCGCGACGACGTGGATGTCCTGCTCGGGCACGCCGTGCGCGCTGCCGATGTGCTGCACGAAGGTCTGCACGTCGCGCACCGAGGTGCCGAAGCTGGGGCTGTAGCCGCGCTGCCCGGGCGAGCGGCCGTGGCCGCGCGCGTCCCAGGCGAAGAAGTCGAAGTCGGGCAGGTCCAGCTCGTCGACCAGATGCGCCATGCGTGCACCGTGCTCATGGCCCCGGTGGAACAGCGCGATGGCGCCGCGCCGCGTGGCGCCGGTGGCCGGCCAGTGGCGGTAGAAGAGCGATTCGCCGTCGTGCGTCTGGAAGTGATGCTCGGCGGCAAGGCGTGGAGTGGTGTCGTTCATTGAATCCCTGTGATCCTTGGATCTTGTCTTGTTCAGTGGCGGCCGGCCGCGTCGGCTTCGGCCAGCGCGCGGCGGATGCGGTTGACGGTGGTCCAGGCCACCAGCGCGGCCAGCAGCGGCATCAGCCAGGCCGTCCAGCCCGGCAGCGGCCAGCCCAGCGCCACGTACAGGCCGAGCGCGCCGAACACGAAGGCCCGGTCGCTCTTGCCCAGCGGGCCGTCGTAGCGGCGCGAGGCGCCTACCGTGGGGCCCAGCGCACCGGCGAATTCGCTCAGCCCGGCCAGCACGATCACCGCGCCGACCCAGAACGGGCTGAACGGCGCCACCAGCGCAAAGGGCAGGTAGAGCGCTGCGTCGGAGACCACGTCGGTCAGTTCATTGAGAAAGGCGCCCAGCCTGCTCTGCTGGTTGTGCTCGCGCGCCAGCATGCCGTCGATGGCGTTGAAGGCCATGCGCAGGAACATCCACAGCGCAATGAGCGCGAAGGCACGCAGAGAAGGCGCCGCGAAGAAGAGCCAGAGCCCGAGCGCGACCGACACCACGCATGCCGCCAGCGTGACCTGGTTGGCGGTGACGCCCATCGCATGCAGGCGGACCACCAGCGGCCGCAACAGGGCCTGGAAACGCGGCTTCAGTTCGTAGATCGACACGTGCTGGCTTCTCCTCGCTTGTTATATGGCCGGATACACGGCCGGAGCATTCTGCCAGTGTGGCAGGCACTAAACTCGCCGTCGAAGAACCCCCTCGCAATGACCATCCAGACCGACGACTTCGCGCCCGCCCCCCAACGCGTGGTGTCCGCTGCCCCCGCTTCGCCCAACGAAGAGGCGATCGAACGGGCCCTTCGACCGAAGCTGCTCGACGAGTACGTCGGCCAGGCCAAGGTGCGCGAGCAGCTCGAGATCTTCATCGGCGCCGCGCGCAAGCGGCAGGAAGCCCTCGACCACGTGCTGCTGTTCGGCCCGCCGGGCCTGGGCAAGACCACGCTGTCGCACATCATCGCGGCCGAGCTCGGCGTGAACCTGCGCCAGACCTCCGGCCCCGTGCTCGAGAAGCCCAAGGACCTGGCCGCGCTGCTGACCAACCTTGAGCCGAACGACGTGCTCTTCATCGACGAAATCCACCGGCTGAGCCCGGTCGTCGAGGAAATCCTGTACCCCGCGCTGGAGGACTACCAGATCGACATCATGATCGGCGAGGGCCCGGCCGCGCGCAGCATCAAGCTCGACCTGCAGCCCTTCACCCTGGTGGGCGCCACCACCCGCGCCGGCATGCTGACCAACCCGCTGCGCGACCGCTTCGGTATCGTCGCGCGGCTGGAGTTCTACACGCCCGAAGAGCTGGCGCTGATCGTGCATCGCAGCGCGGGCCTGCTCAAGGTCGAGACCGACACGGCCGGCGGCTTCGAGATCGCCCGCCGCTCGCGCGGCACGCCCCGCATCGCCAACCGCCTGCTGCGCCGCGTGCGCGACTACGCCGACGTGAAGGGCAATGGCCGCATCACCGAGGACATCGCGCACAGGGCGCTCGCCATGCTCGACGTCGACCCGCAGGGCTTCGACCTGATGGACCGCAAGCTGCTCGAAGCCGTGATCCATCGCTTCGACGGCGGCCCGGTGGGGCTCGACAACGTCGCGGCCAGCATCGGCGAGGAGCGCGACACCATCGAGGACGTGATCGAGCCCTACCTCATCCAGCAGGGCTACCTGCAGCGCACGCCGCGCGGGCGCATCGCCACGCTGGCGGCGTACCGGCACCTGGGCGTGGCGCCGCCTTCGGGCCGCGCCGAGGGGCCCGATCTTTTCGGAGCTTGAACCTTATGCACACCCATGACCTGAGCGCCTGGCAGCACGATCATCATTTCGGCGCCGACACCTCTTCGGCCGAGCGCAGCACGCGCCTCGTGATGTGGATCACCGCCGCAATGATGATGGTCGAGATCGGCGCCGGCTGGTGGTTCAATTCGATGGCGCTGCTGGCCGACGGCTGGCACATGAGTTCGCATGCGCTGGCCATCGGGCTGAGCGCGTTCGCGTATGCGGCAGCACGCCGTTATGCGCGCGACCCGCGTTTCGCCTTCGGCACCTGGAAGATCGAGGTGCTCGGCGGCTTCGCGAGCGCGCTGGTGCTGCTGGGCATCGCGGTGCTGATGGTGGCCGGCTCGCTGGAGCGGCTGTGGTCGCCTTCGGCGATCCTCTACCCCGAAGCCATTTCGGTGGCAGTGCTGGGGCTGGTGGTCAACCTGGTCTGCGCGCGGCTGCTGGGCGGGGCGCATCACCACCATCATCACGGGCACGACCACGGACATGGGCACGACCACGACCACGACCATGCACACGGCGATCACGGCCACGATCTGAACCTGCGCTCTGCCTACCTGCACGTCGTCGCCGACGCCGCCACCTCGGTGCTGGCCATCGCGGCGCTGCTCGGCGGCTGGTTCTACGGCTGGGCCTGGCTCGACCCGGCGATGGGCATCGTCGGCGCGGTGCTGGTGGCGGTCTGGGCCAAGGGGCTGCTGAAGCAAACCGGCAAGGTGCTTCTCGACCGCGAGATGGACCACCCCGTCACCGGAGAAATCCGCGAAGGCGTCGAGACGATGCTGGCCGGTTCGAAGACGCGCGTGGCCGACCTGCATGTGTGGCGCGTGGGGCGCGACGCCTATGCCTGCGCGCTGACGGTGGTGACGCATTCGCCCACGCTGACGGCCGACGAGGTGCGCGCCTGCTTCTCGATGCACGAGGAAATCCGCCACTCGACGGTCGAAATCCAGCGCTGCGTGGATTGAGTGGGTCTTGCTCCTTCCCGTTCCGGGGGAGGGAGAAATGCGAAGCCAAGGGCCAGTCACGCGTCACCGGAGTGTCACGGCAGCGCCATCATGCGGTCACGCCGCGGTGGGAGCCTACCCGTCCATGCAACGCGACGACGCTTTCCTTCGCGCATGGCGCGACACCGCGACCCGGGCCCTCGACCCGGAGGACGACGATCGCGCTCGTCCACCCCTGCAATTCCGTACCCTGTGGATCTCCGACCTGCACCTGGGCACGCCCGGCTGCCAGGCGCGTGCGCTGCTCGACTTCCTGAAGCACACCGAGTGCGAAACCCTGTTCCTGGTCGGCGACATCATCGACGGCTGGCAGCTCAAGCGGCACTGGTACTGGCCGCAGGCGCACAACGACGTGATCCAGAAGCTGCTGCGCAAGGCGCGCAAGGGCACGCGCGTGATCTTCATTCCGGGCAACCACGACGAGTTCGCGCGCAAGTACCTGCACCACAACTTCGGCGGCATCGACGTGGCCGATGAATGGATTCATGAAACCGCCGACGGCCGCAAGCTGTGGATCATCCACGGCGACCTGTTCGACGGCGTGATCCAGTGCGCCAAGTGGCTCGCCTACGTGGGCGATTCGCTCTACGAATTCACGCTCAAGCTCAACCGCCACCTCAACTCGCTGCGCGCACGCATGGGGCTGCCGTACTGGTCGCTTTCGAAGTACCTCAAGGGCAAGGTCAAGCGCGCGGTGAGCTACGTGGGCGACTTCGAAATGGCCGTGGCCCGCGAAGCCCGCAAGCGCGGCGCGCAGGGCGTGGTCTGCGGTCACATCCACCACGCCGAGATGCGCGACATCGACGGCATCCTCTACTGCAACGATGGCGACTGGGTCGAGAGCCTGACCGCGCTGGCCGAGCATGCCGACGGCACGCTGGAAATCATCGACTGGGCAAAGCACATGCCCGTGCCGGCGAAAGCCGTGCCGCAGCGCGAACCCGTCGCGACCTGAACGACGCGCTCAGCCCTTGCGGGCCGGGCCGTCCGCCGTATGGCCGAGCTGGTCGCGCCAGGTGTCGTAGTGCCTGAACATGCTCTTGCCCAGTTCGTCCATCCACAGCCACCAGGCCAGGGCGAGGTTCTCGGGCCCAGGAGGTTCCGCTGCTTCCCGCAGCGCAGGGGCCGGTGGTTCGGGCAGTTCGTAGTCGCACAGCCGTTCGACGCTGGCATGCGAGAAGCCGGGAATGACAGAGCTCAAGGTTGCTTCCTTCGAAGGTGGCGCACTTTTTCTGTGACGCCCGGAACGACTCCCGTACGAATTGAAACATCTGCCGGCGCGGCGGGATATCGGACTATCCCGAGTAAATGAAAACAAAAGTCTGCGCTAGTGATTGGCGCGAAGCGCGGCTCATCGCGTGCGCATTCGTCGCTTCCGACGATGCCTGCGGGGCGCCTGGGCGCCAAGATGGCGCCACACGGCAGGCGTTCCGCGCGGAGCCGAAGGAGACGAGGCATGGCGGGTCCACTGCAGGGGTTGCGGGTCATCGAGATGGCGGGCATCGGCCCCGGCCCGTTCTGCGCGATGCTGTTCGCCGACATGGGCGCGGAGGTGATCCGCATCGCCCGCCCGGGCACGCAGCCCGATGCGCATGACATCCTCGCGCGCGGCCGCAGCACGCTGCAGACCGACCTGCGCGCGGAAGGCGCGGCGCAATCCGTGCTCGATGCCGTCGAGAAGGCCGACGTGCTCATCGAAGGCTTCCGCCCCGGCGTCATGGAGCGGCTGGGCCTCGGCCCCGCGCCCTGCCATGCGCGCAATCCGCGCCTGGTCTACGGCCGCATGACCGGTTGGGGCCAGCACGGCCCGCTGGCGCATGCCGCGGGGCACGACATCAACTACATCGCCATCAGCGGCGCACTGCATGCCATCGGCCGCGCGGGCGAGCCGCCCGTGCCGCCGCTCAACTACGTGGGCGACTTCGGCGGCGGCGCGATGCTGCTGGCCTTCGGCATCCTCGCCGCGCTGCACGAGGCGAAGCAGTCGGGGCAAGGGCAGGTGGTCGATGCCGCCATGGCCGATGGCACGGCGCTGCTGTCGGCCATGATGTACGGCCTCAAGTCGGCCGGCCGGTGGAGCAACCAGCGCGGCGAGAACATGCTCGACGGCGGCGCGCATTTCTACGACACCTACGCCTGCGCCGACGGCAGGTACGTGGCCGTGGGCGCCATCGAGCCGCAGTTCTACGCGCTCCTGCGCGAGCGCTGCGGCATCGCCGACGACCCCTCCTTCGACGCGCAGATGGACGCCGACCGCTGGCCGCTGCTCAAGCTGCGCATGGCCGACCTGTTCCGCACCCGCACGCGCGACGAGTGGTGCGTGCTGCTCGAGGGCAGCGACGCCTGCTTCGCGCCCGTGCTCGATTGGGACGAGGCCCCAGAACATCCGCACAACGTGGCGCGCGGCACCTTCGCCAACGTGGGCGGCGTGGTGCAGCCCGCGCCCGCGCCGCGTTTCAGCCGCACCGCGCCGGTCGTGCCTCCGGCCGCCGCGCGCGACGACGGCGAGACCGTGCTGCGCCGCTGGGGCGTGGCGGCCCACGCCATCGCACCGCTGTGCGCTTCCTGACGAAGCAAGCCGACGACAAACGAAGAAAGGCGACATGGCCATCGATTTCCGCCGCTCCTGGAGCGATGAAGACCTGGAGCTGTACCGCGACAACGTGGTGCGCTTCATCGAAACCGAAGTGCTCCCGCACGACGAGGAAGCCCGCAGGCGCGGCCACGTGGGCCACGAGGTCTGGCGCAAGGCCGGCGCGCTCGGCCTGCTGTGCGCGGACATTCCCGAGCAATACGGCGGCGCCGATGGCGACTTTCGCCATGAAGCCGTGTTCTACGAGGAGATGTCGCGCCGCGCGCTCACCGGCATGGCCAGCTCGGTGCACAGCATCGTGGCGCACTACTTCCTCAACCACGGCACCGAGGCGCAGAAGCGCAGCTATCTGCCGCGCATGGCGCGCGGCGAGTTGGTCGGCGCCATCGCCATGACCGAACCCGGCGCAGGCTCCGACCTGCAGGGCGTGCGCACGCGCGCCGAGAAGAAGGACGGCGGCTATGTCGTCAACGGCTCCAAGACCTTCATCACCAACGGCTTCCTGGCCGGCGTGGTGCTGGTGGTGTGCAAGACCGACCCGACGCAGGGCGCCAAGGGCACCTCGATCCTCATCGTCGAGACCGAGGGTTGCAAGGGCTTCCGCGTGGGCCGCGTGCTCGACAAGATCGGCATGAAGGCGCAGGACACCTCCGAGCTCTTCTTCGACGACGTGCGCGTGGGCGCCGACGCGCTGCTCGGCGGCGTCGAGGGCCAGGGCTTCTTCCAGCTCATGAGCGACCTGCCCTATGAGCGCACCATCATCGGCCTGAGCGCGCTGGCCGCCATGGAAGGCGCCTACCAGGCCACGCTGGACTACGTGCGCGATCGCAAGGCCTTCGGCAAGCCGATCGCCGAATTCCAGAACACCCGGTTCAAGCTGGCCGAGATCGCCACGCAGATCAAGGTGGGCCGCGCCTTCATCGATCGCTGCGTGGAAGACCTCGTGGCCGGCAGGCTCGACACCGCCACCGCCTCGATGGCCAAGCTCTGGGGCTCGGAGGCGCAAGGCCGCGTGATAGACGAGTGCCTGCAGCTGTTCGGCGGCTACGGCTTCATGAACGAGTACATGGTGGCGCGCATGTACGCCGACGCGCGGGTGCAGCGCATCTACGGCGGCACCAACGAGATCATGAAGGAGGTGATTTCGAGGGCGTTGTGAGCAGCGCGTTCAGGAGAGCCGTCGGATCTCCGCCCGCGCAATTTCGCGGTGGTGGTACGACGGCGAGAGGCCGATGAACTGCGTGTACTTCTCGCGTGCCGCATCGGGATGGCCCGCGTCTTCCAGCTCCAGCGCTTCCAGCGTGAACTGGGTGAAGAGCCGGTTGGCATCGTTCTCGCGCGGCGAAGCGGCCAGCGACCCGGGCTGCAGCTCGGGCTGCGCGGTGTAGATCTTCCGCTGTACCTCGATCACCTCGATCAGCGCGCGGCCGATGCGCTGGATGTTCTCGTCCACGGGACCGAGATCGGTCGCCCGCACATCCGCCGCGGCCTGGTCCAGCAGGTGCGAGGCCACGCGCAGCAAGCGGTGAAGCTGCTTGTATTTCATGGGCGGGCCGCTCCGTGCATGCGGCTGCCACTGGTTTTCGCCGCTTCCGCGAAGCCGTTTTCTTGCAGCACTCTCATCCGCCGGCCCGTTTCGCGCCGGAGGCCGTGCGCTGCGAGGCCGCAGTCGCCGCGGCTTCCTCGGTGCGCTGCTTGTCGGCGAGCTGGCGCTCCCGCTCGGCGATGGCCAGGCTCTTGGCCACGTCGGTGCCGTGCACCTTCACCGAGAACGCCTTGCTCACGCTGCCCTTGCCCGTGGTGTAGGTGATGGCCAGCCAGTAGCCGGGATGGTTCGGCTTGGGCGTCTTGAAGTGGACACCGCTCACGCCGCTGGTGTTGTTGCGCCGGGTGATCTCCGACTTCGAGCGCTTGGCCGTGCGCGGCCCGGGCGCATGGGCCGACAGCCCCATGCGGATCGCCTCCTCGGCCGGGTGTATGCGCGCCAGCCCCGTCATGCGCTTGAGCTGCTGCGCGCGCTCCTGGACCGCCAGCGCCTGCGCGGCGTCGCCCAACTCCGCGACGGGGAAGTCGGTGCGAAGGATTTCGTCCGGTGCGATGTAGGTCTTGGCCATCCACGCCCGCACCCGGCCGCCCGGTGCCAGGTGGTGGAACACGCCTGGCACGCCGGTGCTGTTGTTGGCGCGGCGCTTCTCGGCCCGCACGCGGCGCGCCTGTGGCGGCACGTTGCGCACGATGAAGTCGCGCCAGTCCTGCGCATGGAGCAGCGCCTGCTCCGCGCCGCCATAGCTGGCCTTGCCGAACAGGCGGTGGTGGCGAACACCGTTGCGTACGATGGAAACTTCGAAACCCCAGGGCCTGGAGTAAATGCCATACATGGCTGCCGGATTGGGGATTCCTTTGGGCATTCTCGACGTGATGCTGCTCTCAGCGGTGCTGATTCCGATGGACTCCCCGAGTTGCCTGCCGCTCGTTGGCGCACGCATTTCGCAGCTATTTTGGCCGAAGCGCAATGACAACTCCGCGGAGGCAGTCATGCACCGGAAAATGCAGAAAAAGGGCCTCACTGCTGCGGCCTCGCCTCGACGGCGGCCTGGCCGTGCCGGCTGGCCCCCCGCCGAAGGGAAGGGGCGAGCGTGCCGGTGTCAGGCATCAGCTTCTGCTCGAGTTGGCGCTCGCGCTCCTCGATGGCCAGCAGCTTGGCCTTCTCGGGGCCGTGCTCCTTGATGGAGAAAGCCTTGCTCACGCTGCCCTTGCCCATGGTGTAGGTGATGGCGAGCCAGTAGCCCGGGTGGCCGGGGTTGGGCGCCTTGAAGTGCACGCCGCTCACGCCGCTGGAATTGGTGCTGCGCTTGATCTCGGACTTCGAGCGCTTGGGCGACAGCAGCCCGGCGGGAAAGGCCGGCGGGCTCTTGCGGATCGTTTCCTCGGCCGGATGCAGCCTGGCCAGCCCGGCCATGCGTTCCAGCTGCCGTGTCCGCTCCTCGACGGCCAACTCCTGCGCGGCCTCACCCACCGCGTTCACCGGAAAGTCGGTGCGCAGGATCTCGTCGTGCCCGATGTAGGTCTTGGCGACCCAGGCCCGCACTCTGCCGTCCGAGGCGATCTGGCAGAAGACGCCGGACACGCCGGTGTTGTTGTTGATCCGCAGCTTCTCGGCCCGGGTGCGCCGCGGCACCGGCGGCACGCTGCGCACGATGCCGTCGCGCCAGTCCTGCGCCTGCAGCAGCGCCTGCTCCTCGCTGCCGTAGCTGGCGCGGCCGAACTGCTTGAAGTAGCGCGTGCCGTTGCGCACGATCGACACCTCGAAGCCCCAGGCACGGCGATAGATGCCGTACATGGCGGCAGGATTCGGGGTTCCTTTGGGCATGGTGGCTCCGGCTTTCGCCGCTCCCTTACTCGCTATCTGTTGCCTGCTGTCGCGGCAGTTGGAAGACTCTGACCTCTGGAGGAATCCTAGGGATTGGCCAATGGCCGGGGAATCACCGGAATCAGTAGTAATCGAGGGGCGCCGGAGTGAGTCATCCTGGACAAGGTTGCCGGCCCTGCAAAACGGCCGCGACGCACGGGCAGAGTCCGCCTAGCGGATCACCCCGAGCTTGCGCGCAATCGCCACCGCCTGCGTTCGGCTCTTCGCATCCAGCTTCATGTTGATGTTGCGCAGGTGCGTGCGCACCGTGCTGTCCGACACGAACAGCTTTTCCGCCATCGCGTTGTTCGAGTACCCCTCGGCCAGCAACTGCAGCACGCGGATCTCCTTGCGGGTCAGCGGCTCCTTCATCGCATCGGCCGCGGGTGTTTCCACCTCGCCACTGCCGGCCGGCCCGGCCGCTTGCAGCAGCCGCTGCAGGTGATCGGCGAGTATCGGATCGCTGCTGCCGCGCGTGCCCTCCTGCATGGCCGCCGCATAACGGTGCAACAGCGTGCCCACCACCGGGCCTTCATCGAGGATCAGCCGCATGAATCCTTCCTGGCTCGCCGCCTGCAGCACCTCGCCGATCTGCTCGATCGCGGCGGCCGCGTCGCCGATGCGTTGCAGCGCCAGCGCGCGCAGCACCCTGAGCTTGAGCGCGCGCCGGTTGCGGGCCGAGGCCAGCGCCGCATGCAGCTCGGCGTCGAGCGCGCCCAGTGCCGCGCGCGCATCGCCGAAGGCGATTTCCCAGCGGGCCTTTGCCAGCGCGAGGTAGTCGAGGTCGTGCGCAGGCAGGCGCTGCCGCCGCTCGCTGTCCCACAGCGCGGGGTCGTCGGCGCGCAGCAGTTCGTCGCGTGATGCGGGACCGTTGCCCTGCAGAAGCAGCATGCGCGATCGCTCCAGCTTCGCGCCCGCCACCACGCGCGGCAGCTGCCGGTGGTGCCCCAGGTATTCGAGCTCGGTCAGCGCCTGGAACGCGGCGTCGATGTCGCCCGCATGGAACGCGAGCCGCGAGCGCATCACGTGGCTCAGGATCATGTGGTCCGGCAGGCCCACGTCGCGCGCCAGCGGCAGGTACACGTTCAGCAAATGCTCGGCCTGCACCAGCTGGTTGGTCTCGTACACGGCGCCCGCGTAGAGCACGCCCGCCCACGCATTGCCGTGGCTGTGGTTGTACGACACCGCATGCGTCGAATCGACCGCCATGCGCAGCCGCGCGGTGGCCTGTCGCAAGCGGCCTTCCTGCAGGTCGAACAGCCCGGCCAGCGACTCGGTGTACATGCGGTTGAAGGTGCTGTTGCCCTGCTCGCGCCGCGCCGCGTCGAGCAGGCGCCGCGCCTCGTGCGGGTCGCCGCGCACGGCCAGGATGTGGGCCATGGCGTTGAGCAGCACGCTGTCGGCGAAGGCCAGGCCGGTGGGCAGGCGCGCCAGGCTCTGGCGGCCGGCCTCGTAGGCCTCGTCGTGGCGGTCCTGCATCGCCAGCAGCAAGGGCACCAGCGTGTGGGCGCTTGCACGCACCTCGGCGATGGGGCTGTCGAGGCAGCCTGACTTTTCGAGCTGGCGCATCGCGTCCCACGGGCCGTGCGTGAAGCAGGTGGCCCACAGCGAGATGGGCTGCAGGAACGGATGCTCGCGCAGCTGGTGTTCGGGAATGGCAGAGAACCAGCGTGCCAGCATGCGCATGCGGCCCTGCTCCAGGAACTGCGTCGCGTAGCTGTCGAGCAGGGTCAGCGCATACGGATGGTCACCGCCTTCGATCGCGTGGTCGATGGCGGGCACGGGGCGGTCGTGCGACTCGTACCAGCCCGAAGCCGCGAGGTGCAGGCGCTCCAGCTCGCCGGGCAGTTCGCGCGCCAGCTGCGCGCGCAGGAAGTCGGCAAACAGGCTGTGATAGCGCCATGCACCGCCGTCGCCGCTCACGGGCGTGAGGAACAGGTTCGACGCGGCCAGCCGTTCGAGGATGGCCGCGCAGTCCACGCGCGGGCACAGCGCCTGGCACACCGATGCATCAAGCTGCCGCAGGATGCTGGTGCGCAGCAAGAAGTCGCGGATGTCCTTCGGCTGGTGCGCGAGCACGTCTTCGGCCAGGTAGTCGGCCACGGCGCGGTCCGAGCCCGAGAAGCGTTCGACAAAACCGGTCCCGGTGCCATGCCGCTGCAGCGCCATCGACGCGAGCCAGATCGCGGCCACCCAGCCTTCGGTCTTGCGGTGCAGCTGCGACAGCATCTCGGCCGGCAGCACCTGGGCCGCATGCAACTGGCGCAGCCCGAAGAAGGCGCTGGTCTCCTCGAGGCTGAAGCGCAGGCGGTCGGTGTCGATCTCCATCAGCTGGCCGCGCGCGCGCAGCCGCCCCAGGCCCAGGTCGGGCAGGCTGCGCGAGCCGATCACGATCTGCCCGCCGCGCGGCAGGTGCTCGACGATCTCGCGCACCACGCCCAGCACCGCCGGCTCCTGCACCCTTTCGAAGTCGTCGAGGAACAGCGTGAAAGGCGAGTCGTGCGCGGCCAGTGCGGCCACCGCATCGAAGGGCGCGTTGGCGCGCGGCTCTTCCACGCCCATGCGCTGCACGGCTTCGGCCAGGCAGTGGAGAAAGCGCGAGACGTCGTTGTCGGCGCGGTCCAGCGTGAGCCATGCCGTGGCCACGCCCTGCGCCTCCCTGCGCTCGCGGATCTGCGCCATGGCCGTCGTCTTGCCGAAGCCGGCCGGCGCCCGCACGAGCACCAGCTTCACGGCCGCCGCGGCGATCTCCTCGCCGATGGCCGTGCGCGGCACCTGCGTGGCGACGAAGGCCGGTGGGTTGAGCTTGGTTTCGAGAATCCGGGGTGTGGGGGACTGCATGCGGAGGCGAAATCCCGTCGTTTCCGACGATGTGTGCGGTCGATTCTGCTTCCTAAACTGGCGGGGGACAAACCCGCAAAGACACCTCAAGGACACCCAGAGATGCAACTCGATTCCAGCATTGGCGCCGTTGTCACCGGCGGTGCCTCGGGCCTCGGCGCCGCCACAGCGCGCCGCCTTGCCGGCCATGGCGTGAAGGTCGCGCTGTTCGACCTCAACGCCGAACAGGGCGAGGCCCTGGCGAAGGAACTGGGCGGCGTGTTCTGCAAGGTCGACGTCACCTCCGAAGAGCAGGTCGATGCGGCGTTCGCCAGGGCGCGCGCGGCGCACGGCCAGGAGCGCGTGCTCGTCAACTGCGCCGGCACCGGCAATGCCGTGAAGACCGCGAGCCGCGACAAGACGACGGGCGAGATCAAGCACTTTCCGCTCGCGAACTTCGACCGCATCATTCAGATCAACCTCGTCGGCACCTTTCGCTGCATCGCCAAGTCGGCGGCCGGCATGCTCACGCTCGGCATGCTGGAAGACGGCGAGCGCGGTGCCATCGTCAACACCGCCTCGGTGGCTGCGCAGGACGGGCAGATGGGACAGGCCGCCTACACCGCATCGAAGGCCGGCATCGTCGGCATGACGCTGCCCATCGCTCGCGACTTGATGGGCGAGGGCATCCGCGTGAACACCATCCTGCCGGGCATCTTCGACACGCCGCTGCTGCAGGGCGCACCCGACAACGTGAAGGCCGCGCTGGCGGCATCGGTGCCGTTCCCCCAGCGGCTGGGCAAGCCGGCGGAGTACGCCACGCTGGCGGAGCTGATGATCACCAACGGCTATTTCAACGGCGAGAGCGTGCGGCTCGATGGGGCCATTCGCATGGCGCCGCGCTGAACCGAACCACCTTGCGAACACAGGAGAACCCCATGCCCGAAGCATTCATCGTCGCCGCCGCGCGCACCGCCGGAGGCCGGCGCAACGGCCGCCTTGCCGGCTGGCACCCGGCCGACCTCGCCGCGCAGGTGCTCGACGCCCTGGTGGCGCGCACCGGTGCCGACCCCGCGCTGGTCGAGGACGTCATCATGGGCTGCGTCGGCCAGGCCGGCGAGCAGGCATCGAACGTCGCGCGCAACGCGGTGCTGGCCTCGCGCCTGCCCGAGTCGGTGCCGGCCACCTCGGTCGACCGGCAGTGCGGCTCGTCGCAGCAGGCGCTGCATTTCGCGGCGCAGGCCGTGATGTCGGGCAGCATGGACATCGTCATCGCCGCCGGCGTGGAAAGCATGACGCGCGTGCCGATGGGCCTGCCCACCACGCTGCCGCTGAAGAACGGCCTGGGCTTCTACGTGAGCCCTTCGATGCAGAAGCGCTACCCCGACGTCCAGTTCAGCCAGTTCACCGGCGCCGAGATGATCGCCAGGAACTACGGCATCGAGAAAGACGAGCTCGACCGCTATGCTCTCGAAAGCCACCGGCGCGCCATCGCCGCCACCCGGGCCGGCCACTTCGAGCGCGAGATCGTGCCCGTGGCGGTGCGCATGGCCGACGGTTCCGAAAACGGCGAGCAGCACACCACCGACGAAGGCATCCGCTACGACGCAACGCTGGAGAGCATCGCGGCCGTCAAGCTCATCGCCGAAGGCGGGCGCTGCACGGCGGCCACCGCCAGCCAGATCTGCGATGGCGCGAGCGGCCTGATGGTGGTGAACGAGCGCGGCCTGAAGACGCTGGGCGTGGAGCCGCTGGCGCGCGTGCACCACATGAGCGTGATGGGCCACGACCCGGTCATCATGCTGGAGGCGCCGCTGCCCGCCACGCAGCGCGCGCTGAAGAAGGCGGGCATGAAGATCGACGACATCGATCTCTACGAGGTGAACGAGGCCTTCGCGCCGGTACCGCTGGCCTGGCTGCAGGTGCTGGACGCCGACCCGGCCCGGCTGAACGTGAACGGCGGCGCGATCGCGCTGGGCCATCCGCTCGGCGCGTCGGGCACCAAGCTGATGACCACGCTGGTCCATGCGCTGGGCCAGCGCGGCAAGCGCTATGGCTTGCAGACCATGTGCGAAGGCGGGGGGATGGCCAATGTGACCATCGTCGAGCGGTTGTGAACCTGGGGCGAGCGCGTCATTCGCGGTTCCGTTCGCATGTTGCATATGGCTCCGATTGGATGGCATCGACAGCTTCGGCCAGCACCCAATCGTCGTGACCGGGTTCCACGGTGATCCTGGTCACACGCGTCGTGAGTCCGTGCATCAGTTCATCGCAGAGATGCGCATAGTTGGCCCAGAACCGATGCATGCCGCTCTCGCCTCGCAACCCATGGCGATGCGCGTAAGGTGTTTGTTCCAGGTACGCGGCAACCTTGCGCGTCCAGTCCGAACCACGGTGCGCTGCAGTCGCGCGCGAGTGGCGCTCTGCGTCCTCCGGTCGCAGGTAGATGAAGACCGGCCGCAGGGGGCTCAGGATTCCCTCGAATCTCCCGAAGTAATCGTCGATGTCGGTCCGGTTCTGCTCCATCATGAACCGCACCGTGCTTTGGAATGCGCTGCCTTCAAGGATGTTCAAGGTGCTGTCCGATCGCACCTCGTCAGCGAAGCGTTGCCAACCCTGGAGGCAACGCGAGGGATAGTCCGCCTCCAACCTTGCCGCATTCAGCGAATGGGGATGCACTGGATGATCCGCCGCCTCTTCCAGATACCACCTGCTCGCGCAGCCTTCCTGCAACGCGAGTGCGCACAGGCGTTCCGCCAGCGTGGTCTTGCCCGTTCCCGGCAGGCCTTCGATGAGCACCAGGCGCATGCTGCGATCACTTCGCAAGATACGCCTCGACCGCCGGACCCCACAGCCCTTGCTGCACGATCAGCATGTGCCCGTTCGTGCCGGGCTCCAGCGCATAGGTCTCGAAGGTGCCCTTGCCGCCAGCTGCCGTGAAGGCTTCGAAATTCTTCCGGCTGTGCGCCATCGCATAGAAGCTGTCTTTTTCGCCATACAGCCAGAGCGTGGGACGGGGAAAGGCGGCGCCGCGCGTGAAGCTCACGGGGTTGATCGCATCCGCGGTGCCATCGGGGCACTGGTCGCTCATCCAGCCGCCGACGAAATTGATGGCGCCCTGGAACACGCCGGGTCGGGTGCCGGCATAGGCGATCGCGAGGATGCCGCCGCGCGAGTGGCCGGCGATCTCCATGCGCTTCGTGTCCACGTCGGGGTTCTTCTGCAGCGATGAGACGGCGGCGTCGACATCGGCAAGCGCGTGGTCGAAGCCGGCCAGCGACAGGGCCGGGTCGCAACTGTAGTGCTCGCGCTTGGGGGTGAAGCCTTCGTCATACAGCCCGTCCGACTGGCCACGTCCGCGCCGCTGTGGAAACGCCACAAGCCAACCTCGCTGCGTGAACCACTTGGCGAGGCGCTCGGGCGCCCAGGTGTCCTTGAACAGCGCCGGCTTGTTGCCCATGCCCGTGGAGCCGTGGTTGAACACCACCGTAGGAAAGGGCCCTGCGCCTTCGGGCTTGTAGATCACCATCTCCAGCGTGACGGGCGCACCGCCTTCAATGAAGGGCGTGGGCACGCGAACGGTGCTGCGCTCCTGTGCCCAGCAGGATGCCGCGGCGAAGGCGAGCGAGGCGGCAAGGAGAATGAGCTTTTTCATTGGCGTGCACGTCCCTGGTGTTTCGCCGCATTCTGCCCGTGCCGCCTGAAGCTTCTATGCCGATGGCCGCGCCGCCTCCTTCGCGCCCCATCGAGCCACACCGCTCGCCAGCACGATCCCCGGCACCACCAACGCCAAAGCCAGCAGCACCGCACCGGTGACCGGCTCGTTCATGCAGGCCGCCGCGCCCAGTGTGGTCAGCACCGGCACCAGCGCCGCCGATAGCGAGGCGCGTGGTGCACCCAGCCGCACGACGGCCGCCATGTAGACAACCAGCCCGAGCAGTCCCGCGACCACGCCTTGCGTCGCGGCTTGCAGCGCGACATCGGGCCATGGCGCACTGAGCAGCCGCGGCGCGCCGACGGTCGACAGCACAGGCAACAGCAGCAGCGCCGACCATCCGTTCACGAACGCCGCGCCCTGCCACGGCGTGAGCCCGCAGTGCGCGAACGCGAGCGAGTGCACCGCCCACAGCATGGCCGCGGTCAGAAAGAGCAGGTCACCGCGCCAGTCGAGCGAGCCGCCGCGAAAACTCCCCGCAGCAAACAGCGCCATGCCGATGGCAATGCACGCCAGCCCGGCAAGCCTGATGCCTTCGACCTTCTGTCCCTTGTGCAGCCACGCGCCGATGGCGGTGAAAAGCGGCAGGCTGCCCGCCATGAAGATGCCCATGTGGCTCGCGGGGGCCCATTGGGCACCGGCCAGCACCAGCAGCCCGAAGGGCAGGCCGCCGCCGGCGACGAGCAGCACGAGCGCAACGCGCGAGGCCTTCGGTGCGATGCGTCTCTTCTTGCCGAACCACAGCGGCGCCAGCAGCAGGGCAGGAATGCCATAGCGCATCAGCGCCAGCTCCATTGGCCCGAGCGTGGTGGTCACGCCGTGGCGCGAGACGAGTTGCCAGGCGCTGCCGATGACGGCTGCGGCCAGCGCGGCGAGCAGGCCGGCGAAAAGATTGCGATCCATCGTGGCGAGTCTCGCGACCGCGCCGCGCGGCGGCTATCAAATTCGTGCGCTGGCCAGCATGCGGCGGGCTTCGCCCATCGTGACGCCCACATCGCGCCGGAACACCGCGCCCAGGTGGCTCTGGCTGCAATAGCCGAGGTCGTGCGCGATGCCCGCGAGGTCGCGGTCGCCATCGGCCAGCCGCTCCATGGCGGCAGCGAGGCGCAGATGTTGCCGGTACTGATGAAGGCTCAAGCCAGTCTGCTGCCGGAAGCTGCGCGCCAGGTGAAACGGCGAGCGCGAGACCGCATCGGCCACGTCGCGCATCGAAAGCTTCGCCTCGCAGTCGGCGGTTTCCGCGAGCAGCCGCTTGACGCGTGCGACCGCACCCGTCAACGGCGCCTGCCGGCGTGACATGCCGAGTTCATCGACCAGCGAAAAGATGGCATCTGCAGCCGCGTCGCCCGCGCGAAGCTGCCGCTGCGCCGAATGAACGCGGTACAGCGACCGAGGTGACAACAGGAAGAACGCCGGCGCTGCATCCGCGCGAGGCAAGCGGTGCTGGCTGACCACCATGCTGTGCCTGGCCGCGCGTGCCGCGAGCCGCAGCTGATAGACCATCGCGTCGTCGAAGTGCATGGCGGTGAGTCCGTCGGCCAGCCATGTGCCGTCGCCCGAGCGTACGTCGAGCACGGTGCGGCCTGCCGGGAAAATGATGCGTCGCGATTCCAGGGTGTAGAGCGCGCTCCAGTCAGGTCCCTGCTGCGCATGGGAACGCACGTGCTCGACCGTGAATTCGTGTCCGGTGTAAAGAAGGGTGCGTTCCTGGGGCATGGCGGGATTTTGCGCGCCGAGCCATCACGCAAACGGAAACGGTCCGTCCATCGTCCCGATGTGGCTCACATGGCTCACCATGCCGTGCGCTTCACTCCACAGATGCAGCATGCAGCCCGGTCGGCCCATGTACGAGGCAGGCGCCGCGCTGGCGTCCAGCTGCAGCGCGATCTCCGTCGTGCTGCTCGGGCACGAACACACGACCGTACCCGCCCAGCGCCGCAGCATGGTGCGGTGCACGTGGCCGCACAGCACCAGCTCGATGTTGTCGACGCTGCGCACGATGGCTTCGAGCGGCGCCGTGTCCATGCAGCGGTATGCGTCCATGTAGGGAATGCCGCTCACGAAAGGCGGGTGATGGAGCATCAGCAGCGTCGGCTTGATGCGGTCGGCTTCGAGCGTGCGGCGCAGCCACGCCAGGCCCTGCGCATCGACATTGCCATGGTGAAGCCCGGGAATGCATGAATCCAGCGCCACGATGCGCACGGGATGGTCGTCAATGCAGTAGTGCAGCGCGCCTTCGGCCGGCAGGTAGGCATGGTCCGCGAAGGCTGCACGAAAGTTCTCGTGGTGGTCGTGGTTGCCGGGGATCACGAGATACGGAATCGACAGCTTCGCGAGCAGGCGCCGCACCTGCGCGTATTCCTCGGGCCGGCCTTCGTCGACGAGATCGCCTGTCAGCAGCACCAGGTCGGGCCGGCGATTGAGCGCGTGCAGGTGGTCGATGGCTTCCTCGAACATGCGGTTCGAATCGGCCACGCCCTGGTAGAGCTGGCCGGCGGGGCGGACGTGGGGGTCGGAGATCTGTGCGATGAGCATGCGGCGCCTTGCTTGCGGATGCCACATCATCAAGCACGATCGGTTCCCCCCGCGGATTCAGATACCGACGAACTCCGCCACGTCGGCCAGCGGCGCGCGTTCGGTCACCAGCGCATCGAGCGGCCGGCTGCGGTCCGCGTAGCCGATGGCCATGCCCGTGAACAGCATGCGTTCGGGCGGCAGCGCGATGAAGCGGCCCACGGTCTGCGGGTAGATCGCCCAGCATTCCTGCGGGCAGCTGTCGAGCCCTTCGCCGCGCAGCAGCAGCATCACGTTCTGCAGCATCATTCCCAGGTCCGACCACTGCGGCGGGCCCATGCGGCGGTCGACGCTGCAGAACAGCGCGAGCGGCGCGCCGAACAACTGGTAGTTGCGCGCAAACCATTCGCGGCGCGCGGCCTTGTCCTCGCGCGGAATGCCCAGGCGCGCATACATCGCCTCGCCCACGGCGAAGCGGCGGTCGCGGTAGGGCGCGACGAGTTCGCGCGGGTAGATGTCGTACTCGCTGCCTTCGCCGGCAGGTGCCTCCTGCACGCGCGTGCGCATGATCGCCTTGAGTTCGGCAAGCCTCTCGCCGCCCACCACGTGCAGGTGCCAGGGTTGCAGGTTGCCGCCCGAGGGCGCGCGCAGCGCCTGCTCGACAACGCGGCGGATGACGTCGCCGGGCACCGGCGTGTCGAGAAAATCGCGCACCGAGCGGCGGGTGGCGATAGCGTCCTGAACGTTCATGCAATGGTCCTCTTGAGGGAGATGCTAGGGGCAACCTTCGCGGGTCCTCAATCGTCCGTTTCGACGATGCGTCGCGGCATGGTGCCTGCCTAGCATCGCCCCAGCGTACAGGAGACAAGACCCATGTTCGGATTGATGCAAGACCGCCCGCTGCTGATCTCGTCGCTCATCGACTACGCAGCCACCTTTCATCCGAAAGCCGAAGTCGTCGGCCGCACCGTGGAGGGGCCGGTGCACCGCACCAACTACGCGGAGATACAGCGCCGTGCCAAGCAGGTGGCCAATGCGATGACGGTGCTGGGCATCGAACCGGGCGACCGCGTCGGCACGCTCGCGTGGAACACATGGCGCCACCTCGCGCTGTACTTCGGCGTGTCGGGTTCGGGCGCGGTGCTGCACACGGTGAATCCGCGGCTCTTTCCCGAGCAGGTCGACTACATCGTCAACCATGCCGAAGACAAGGTGCTGTTCTTCGACACCACCTTCGCGCCGCTGGTCGAAAAGCTCGCGCCGGCGCTGAAGTCGGTGCGCGCCTTCATCGCGATGACCGACCGCGCGCACATGCCGGCCATCGACGTGCCCAACCTGCTGTGCTTCGACGAGCTCGTGGGCTCGCAGAGCGAGCAGTACGAGTGGCCCGAATTCGACGAGCGCACCGCCTCGTCGCTCTGCTACACCTCGGGCACCACGGGCAATCCGAAGGGCGTGCTGTATTCGCATCGCTCCACCGTGCTGCACTCGCTGATGGAGTGCGCGCCCGACACCTTCGGCGTCAACTCGCAGATGACGCTGCTGCTCGCAGTGCCGATGTTCCACGCCAACGCATGGGGCATGCCTTATGCGGCGGCGATGACCGGCATGAAGCTGGTCATGCCCGGCCCGCACATGGACGGCCAGAGCCTCTACGAGCTGATGCGCGACGAGAAGGTCGGCTTCTCGCAGGCCGTGCCCACCATCTGGCTCATGCTGTTCCAGTACTTCGACGCCCACCCTGAAATCGACACCCGCGCCATCGGCCTGAAGCGCATCGGCGTGGGTGGCGCGGCCACGCCGCGCAGCATGATCGAGCGCTTCGAGCGCGACTTCGGCGCCGACTTCGTGCAGGGCTGGGGCATGACCGAGACCAGCCCCATCGGCGTGATCGGCAACCTGCTGCCCAAGCACCTGTCGATGCCGAAGGAAGAGCAGACGCGCGTGAAGATGCGCCAGGGCCGAGGCGTGTGGGGCGTGGAGCTGAAGATCGTCGGCGAGGACGGCCAGCGTCTGCCGCACGACGGCAAGGCCTTCGGCCACCTGCACGTGCGCGGCCCGTGGATCGCGAGCGGTTACTTCAAGGGCGAGGGCGGCCCGGTGCTCGATGCCGAAGGCTTCTTCCCGACCGGCGACGTCGCCAACATCGACGAGGACGGCTACGTGCAACTGGTCGATCGCGCGAAGGACGTCATCAAGTCGGGCGGCGAATGGATTTCTTCCATCGAGCTCGAGAACGCCGCGAGCACACACCCGGCCGTGGCCGAGGCGGCGGTGATCGGCGTCGCGCACCCGAAGTGGCAGGAGCGACCGCTGCTCATCGTGGTCAGGCGCGCGGGTGTCGAAGTCACTCGCGAGGAACTGCTTACTTTCCTCGCGGAGCGCGTCGTGAAGTGGTGGCTACCGGATGACGTGGCTTTCGTCGACAGCCTGCCGCATACAGCCACCGGCAAGCTGCTGAAGACCAGGCTGCGCGAACAATTCAAGGGCTACGTCGCGACGGCATCTCTTTGACAGTTCGATGACTTGTTCGGGTTTTCTGTGGACAACTCTGTGAGTTGTGGGTGGAGGCGAAGAGGCGAAGCGAGAGCTGGCGTGGGTTCCCATCACGTTGCCTGTTGAATAGGCATCGCGCTGGCGGGGAAGGGGAAAGGGCGTGGATGTATGCAAAGAGAGACGGGCATGCGAGGGGCGATGCGCGCGGCGTTAGGCATTTCGTACTGATTCGACGAGGAGGGCTTGCGCCACCGCCTTCGATTGACAGCGGATGCCACTCACCGGACATCGCTTCGGCGGCTCCTGAGCGCTTCGCTTGGGATGCTGCCCGCCGGCATCGAAGGCTGGTGCGACCCTGCGTATTCCCGATACCGCGAAATTACTTGGTGCCCCGCGCAAGCTGCGCTCGCCCGAACGGCGTGATGCGCCGGATCACCGCCAGCTCCTGCGGCTCGCTGCTGCTCTTCCACGCCAGCGCGGGGCTGATCGCCGCATCGACGAACCCGGCCTGCTTCAGGGCTTCGATGCAGTTGATTTGCTGCGGGTCCTGCACGCGAAGCGGGAATGTCGAGCGTTCGATCGCGCGCAGGTAGTCCAGGGGCTCGGGGCCGGCCCTTGCGATCTTCGGTGCGGCCCCGACCCTGCCGCGGCCGCGCAGGTTGCCGATCTCGGCATGCCCCTCGTCGGTGATGCAGACCACCAGCGCCGCCTGCGCCAGCCTGTAGCTGCCCCCGGTGTCGAAAGCCGGGTCGATGGAGGCCTCGATGAGGCCGGTCGCTTTCAGGACGGAAACGCGTCGCACGTCCTGCGCGTCGGTCACATGCATCGGCAGGCGAGCATGCTCCAGCTGGAGAAGGTAACTGAGTGGCACCGAAGATCCCCTGTCTACGTCCCCCTCCGCTATCGATGCCGCGTCATGCCGCCCAGCCGAACAGGGACTGCAAGAACCTCCCCTGATTCCTGGACAACTCAGGCGCCCCCGAACAAACCACCCTTCCGAAAGGGTGGTGGCCGAAAAGGGTTTGATTGTGAATATTTATTCTTTCCGGCGATTCTTGTGGACCGCCCGGGCGGGCGCCATCACCGAAACTGGGTATGCCCGTTGGCCAGATGGCGGGCGTACCCGGGGAGGGCCCGCGCCGGCGCTGCCGGGCTGGAGAATCAGGCGTGCCCCACAAGGAAAAAAGCCTTGCAAGTCGTTGACTTGCAAGGCTTTTCGTTTTGTTGGTGGCTCTTCACGGACTCGAACCGCGGACCTGTGGATTATGATTCCATCGCTCTAACCGACTGAGCTAAAGAGCCGTCAGTGCAGTTTTGCACCGAGCCCAAAATTATAGCCCAGGCTGAGGGCCCAGTTCAACCACCCGCGGGCAACTTGCCCAATTCTTCGGAAACGAGCCTCACGATCAGCTTGTCCAGCGTCTGCACCGAGTAGTTGCCGACGTCGTGCACGGTCTGCGTTCCGGGGCCGCTGGCCGGGTCCGCCGCCTCCTTGTAGGTGAGGAACACGAAGCGCCCGCCGGTGTACTGCGCGATCTGGCGCTGGATGTATTCGCCCTGCTGGTCGAGCCCCGAGGCGCCCACGCTGAACACCTTGATGCCCTTGCCCAGCGCGGCGACCATGTCGTCGTCGTACTGAGGGCCGCCGTAGTCGAGGTGCGGCGGCGCATCGGCCAGCAGCACCACGAGGCGGGTGGTGCCGTTGCCGCGCCAACTCAGCTTGTGGACCGTTTCGTTCAGGGCCTCGTTCATCGCCTCGGGGTAGTCGCCGCCGCCCGCGGCGCGCAGGGCGTCGAGCACGCCCTGGAAGGCGTTCAGGTCATTGGTGAAGTCATGGCGGCGCACCAGGAAGTCGTCGGTGCGGTCGCGGTACGCCACCAGGCCGAAGCAGGTGTCGGGGCGGCTCGGCAGCCTCGCCACCTGGTCGGCGATGGTGCGCAGGGTGGTCTTCAGCTTGGCGATCTCGTCGTCCATCGAACCAGTGGCGTCGATCAGGAAGACCAGGTCGAGCCGGGCGCGCGCGGGTGCGGCGCCCGGCTTGCCTGGGAGCACGACGTCGACGGCATTCTTCTGGCCGCGCTGCAAGAAGGCGGTGCTCTGGCGGCCGTTCTTGCGCACGGTCACTTCGTACAACTCGCTGCGGGCCTTGTCGAAGGCGTTCGGGTGCAGCCACGCGCGCCCGCCCGCGTCGGTGCGCGCCCACATGGCGGCGCCGTTCGCGGCCTGCACGGCCACTTCGGCATCGGGCACGACGGCGCCGCGCGCATCGCGCACCTGGAGCAGGTAGCGCGCGCTGATGTCGCGTTCACGGTGGGCGACCTGGGTGCGGCCGCGGAAGGCGAGGTATTCGCCGAAGTCGGCGTTGTCGTCGACCATGCCGGCGGTGACGGGCTCGCTGGCCGGGCGTGGTGCTTGCGCCGGCGGCTGGACGGCGATGCGGGGAGCGGCGGATGCGGCGGGAGAGGGCATCGCCATCGCCGCGGGCGGGGCCTCGGCGATCGGCGCGGGAGAGGCGGCCAATGCGCCCGCGGCTTCTGCGCGCGACGGCTTGCGCAGCGCATCCGGCGGCGTGGCCGCGTCGGCGAGCGCGCGTCTTTCCCGCAGGGCGTGCCCTTCGAACTGGGCGTTGCGCTGCAGGCCCGGCGTCTCGTGCGTCTGGATCGGCCGGGCGCAGCCGGTGGCCGATGGCGCCTCGAAATTCGGCACGGCAAGCGTTGCCTGCGTGCGGCTGTCGGGCGCGGGCGTCGGCCATCTGACAGGGCCGTCGGCCGTGGCCGAGGGCTCGGTGGCGCCGCAGGCCGTCAGGAGCAGTTGGGCGCACAGCAGCACGACGAGCGGCCGGCGGAAGCGGGGAGCGAAGGCGTGGATCATGGAGGGACTCCGGGTGGTTGGGTGCAGGCTGATACGGCGGGCCGCCGCCAACGGGGTTGAGCCCCGCCGCTTTTTTTGCCGCCCTGAACCCCGATGCCTTCCGCCGCCCGTACAAGCTCGGGTGAAAATCCGCCGATGTCCGCGCTTCCCCGCGCCCCTTCCGCCAAGAACGCCCCCGAGCGCCAGGCCATGCCCGACGACCAGTTGATGCTGGCCTATGCGCAGGGCGACGCCGCCGCGTTCGACGTGCTCTACGCGCGCCACGAAGGCGGGCTGTTCCGCTTCGTCAAGCGGCTGCTGGGCGCGCGGCTGGCGGCGCAGGCCGACGAGGTTTTCCAGGACACCTGGGTGCGGATCATCTCGGCGCGCGAGAGCTTCTCGCCGCAGGGCGCGACCTGGCGCACCTGGGCCTTCACCATCGCGCACAACCTCGCGATGGACCGGCTGCGCGTGAGCGGGCGCGAAGTGGCGCTCGATGCGCATGCGGACGACGACAGCGATCCCGTCCCCACGCTCGACCGCGGTGTGCGCGGCGCTGTCGATGCGGCCGCGCATCCGTCGGCCGAAGAGCTCGCGTTCTGGCGCGCCGCGGGCCGCCGCCTGCTGGCCTGCCTCGACGAACTGCCGCCCGAGCAGCGCGCCGCGTTCCTGCTGCACCATGAAGACGGCCTGACCGTTGAAGCGCTGGCCGCGAGCCTGGAGATCGGATTCGAGACCGTGCGCAGCCGCCTGCGCTACGGCCTGCAGAAGCTGCGCGCCTGCATGGAGCGCTACCTGTCGGTGCTGGAGCAACGGGCATGAGCGGCAACACCACCGGTTTCGAAGACGGCCGCGACGACGACCTGCGCGACCCGGCGCTGCGCCGTGCGCTGGACCACGCGCCCGACGGCGAGGCCACGCCCGATCCGCGCACGCGCGACGCGATCCTGAAGATGGCGCACAACCTGGCTGCGGCGCCGGCGCCGGCGTCGACTGCGGGCACGGCCGCCAACAGCGCGAGTGCTCGGCCGTGGTGGCGCCGCCTGTTCGGCGGTGGCGCAGAGCCGCATCCGCGCATGCCGTGGAATGCGGCCTTCGCAACGGTACTGGTGGCCGCGTTCATTACCGTGCTGTGGCGCAGCGAACCGGTGCCCGATGCGCGGCTTGACGGGGAGGCGCGTGTCGGCGGCGCCGCCGCACCCGCGGCCGAAGCCCCCGCGGCTCCTGCAGCGCCTGCACCCGCGACGGCTGCCGCCCCTGAACCCGCGGCGGCGCCGCCGGCCGCGGCGAAGCAAGCCCCGCCGACACCGGCCGCGCCTGCTGCCGAACAGCGCGCCAAGGTGCCGCGCGACACGGCGCCTATCAAGGAAGCGGCACGCGCCCAGCCATCGCGCAGGGAGGCGGTGCCCGCGCCCACGCCCGTGGCGCCGGCGCCTCCCGCCATCGTCGCCGAGCAGGCCGCCCAAGCCCCCGCGCAGGACGAGCGTCGCGAAGAGCGCATGGAAAGCGAACGCCGGCGCGCCTACGCCCCCGCACCGGCCGCGCCCGCTCCATCCGTTGCATCGCCGCCGGCCGCCGCCCCGCTCTCCCGCCAGTCGCAGGACGCCTCGGCGCTTGCCAGCCAGAGCGGTGCCAGCGGGCAAGCCTCCGGTGCGTTGCAGGACGCTTCGCCGCGTGCGGCGAAGGCAGCGGCGTCTCGAGTCGACGGGCCGCCGTCCTTCTCCGCGCTGGAGCGCTGGACATCGTTCAGTTCGGACGCCGGCGCGCGGCGCGCGCGGGGCGACGTCGAAGGCTTGCCTGCCCTGGTGGGCACGGTGGCGCGCTCGGCCACCACACCCGATGCGCCCTTCGGTGCCCCGGTGGAGGCGCGACTGTCGCTCTATCGCGGCGACACGCTCATCGCCGTGCTCGAGATTGCGGGCGACCAGGTGCGCTGGACGCCGCACCCCGGCGGCACCGCGCTGGTCGGCACGCCGCCGGCGCAGGCGCTCGATGCGCTGCGCGCGCTGCTGGCGCGTTGAACCGGAGGCCCGATCGGGCGATCAGGCGTTCTTGAAGTCCGGTGCGCGCTTGTTCAGGAAGGCGTCCATGCCTTCCTTCTGGTCGGCCGTGGCGAACAGCGCGTGGAACAGGCGCCGCTCGAACATCACGCCGTCGCTCAGGCCGCTCTCGAAGGCGCGGTTGACCGATTCCTTGGCCGCCATCACCGAGACCTGCGAGAAGCCGCAGATGATCAGCGCCGCGCCCAGCGCCTCGTCGGCGAGCTTCTCGAACGGCACCACGCGGCTTACGAGACCGGCGCGCTCGGCTTCCGCGGCGTCCATCATGCGGGCGGTGAGCACCATGTCCATGGCCTTGCTCTTGCCCACCGCGCGCGGCAGGCGCTGCGTGCCGCCGGCGCCGGGGATCACGCCGATCTTGATCTCGGGCTGACCGAACTTGGCGTTGTCGGCCGCGATGATGAAGTCGCACATCATCGCCAGCTCGCAGCCGCCACCCAGGGCAAAGCCGGCCACCGCGCCGATCACCGGCTTGCGGATCGAGCGGATGGTTTCCCAGTTGCGCGTGATGTAGTCGCCCTTGTAGGTGTCGATGAAGCTGTACTTGGCCATCGCCGCGATGTCGGCGCCGGCGGCGAAGGCGCGCTCGCTGCCCGTGAGGATGATGCAGCCGATGGCGTCGTCCGCATCGAAGGCCTTGAGCGCCTGGCCCAGTTCGGTCATGAGCGCGTCGTTCAGCGCATTCAGGGCCTTCGGGCGGTTGAGGGTGATGATGCCGACCTTGCCAGCTTCGGTCCGCACTTCGATGTTTTCGTAGCTCATGGTGTCTCCGGGGGAAGGGAAAAAACGCGCTTCACTATACCCAGCATGGCCCGGAGTTCCCGATGCGAGAACGCCGACCCAGCGCGGGGGGAGGACAAAGAGGCGAGTTAACTGCCCAGCCAGTTCGCCACCTTGGCGGCGTCGTGCGAGAACAGGCGCCAGGTGGTCGCCCCGACGGGCAGCACCAGCGGCAGCCTGACCAGTTTGCGGTCGCGCGCCACGATGGCCGTGCACTTCGCCGCATCGCCCAGGTACAGCGCGAGGTCGTCGAGCTTGGCGATGCGCCAGGCCTGCGCCGGCCGCTGCTGGCCCTTCCTGCCGACAGCGGGCAGCTCGATGCCGATCCACTCGTCGTGCGCGGAAAAACCGGCCTTCTCGGCCGCGCCACCACGCAACACCACCTTCACCTGCACGCCGCCATTGGCCTCGGCCACGCGCAGGCCCAGCGCCTGCGCCTGCTGCGAGGGGTCTTCGAGCGTGGCCACGCCGTGCGCGCGCAGCAACTGCGCGAGCGGCAGCTCCTCGGTCGAATGCACCCAGCGCGCGAGCTCCGCCGCATACGAGCGGCCGCTCACGGCCTCGAGCGCGGCAGCAATGTCGGCCTCGCTGATCGGGCCGCCGCCGCTGTGCGTCCACAGGTGGCGCATCACGTCGTCGAGCGTGCCCTTGCCTTCATGGCGCAAGGTGAGGTCGAAGCACAGCGCCACCAGCGCGCCCTTGGTGTAGTAGCTCACCGTGCTGTTGGGCGTCTGCTCGTCCTGGCGGTAGTACTTGACCCAGGCGTCGAAGCTCGCGTCGGCCACCGGCTGCACCAGCCGGCCCGGCGTCTGCATGACTTGGTTGATGGTCTTGTTGAGCAGGCGCAGGTAGGCCGCATCGTCGATGCGCCCGGCGCGGCGCAGCAGCAGGTCGTCGTAGTAGCTGGTGAAGCCTTCGAAGAACCACAGCAGCTGCGTGTAGTTTTCCTGGCTGTAGTCGTAGCGCGCGAACTCTGCCGGCCGCATGCGCTTGACGTTCCAGGTGTGGAAGTACTCGTGGCTGATGAGTCCCATCAGCGTGGTGTAGCCGTCGGGCTGCTTCTTCTTCTCGCCGCGCTGCGGCAGGTCGCGGCGGTTGCAGATCAGCGCGGTCGAATGGCGGTGTTCGAGCCCGCCGTAGCCGTCGTCGACCGCGTTGAGCATGAACACGTAGCGGTCGATCGGCGGCTTCGGCCCGCCGCGCTTGCCGACCTTTTCGCCGTGCCAGAAGCGCATCTCTGCTTCGCAGATGGCCTTGGTGTCGGCGATCAGCTTGTCGCCATCGAACGAGGCCGCGGCACCCGCGATCACGAAGCGGTGCGGTACGCCGCAGGCTTCGAACTCGGCGCTCCAGAAGGCGCCCAGCTCGACGGGGCTGTCGGCCAATTCATCGTAGCCCGAGGCCTGGTAGCTGCCGAAGCCGTGCTTGTCGGCCTTCAGCGGCACCAAGGCAGTGGCGCACGACCAGCGCGCAGCGTCATCGGCCAACACGGGCGCGACGATCTCCAGCGCATGCGGCGCCTCGGTCTGGCCTTCGACGCGCAGGCACACGCTGGTGCCGTTGAAGAAGCCGCGCTCGGCATCGAGCCAGGCGGTGCGCACCGAGTTGTCGTAGGCGCAGACCCGGTAGTGCAGCACCAGCGGCTGCCCGGGCGTGCACTCGACGAGCCAGCTGCATTTGTCGAGCTGCGTGAGCGCCGGCTTGCGTCGGCCCTGCGTGGCGCGCAGGCCCTGCAGGTTCTTGGCGAACTCGCGCACCAGGTAACTGCCCGGAATCCACACCGGCAGCGACACGCGCTGCTGCGCCGTGGGCGCGTCGATGGTGAGCGTGATGTCGAAGAGGTGTGCGTGAAGATCCGCACATTCGACGCGATAGCGCACGCCTGCGGCGCGCTGCGCGAGAGCCTTCGCCGCCATCAGCTGGACGAAGCGGCGAGCTGCTTCTCGACCTGCTCTGCGGGAATGGCGCCGGGCGTGCGGGTGCCGTCGCTGAAGATCAGCGTCGGCGTGCCGGTGATGTTGTACTTGCGGCCGAACTCGACGTTGCGCTGCAGCGCGGTCACGTCGCAGCTGCTGGCCGCGGTGGCGGGTTTGGTGCTGGCTTCCATCCAGTCGCCCCAGGCCTTGCCCTTGTCCTTGCTGCACCAGATGTCGCGCGACTTGACGTTCGAGTCGGGGCCCAGCACCGGGTACAGGAACAGGTACACGGTGACGTTGTCGACCGTCTTCATGTCCTTCTCGAAGCGCTTGCAGTAGCCGCAGTTCGGGTCTTCGAACACCGCGAGCTTGCGCTTGCCGTTGCCGCGCACGATCTTGATCGAGTCCTTCAGCGGCAGCTGGTCGAAGGCGACGGCGCTGAGCTTTTCCACGCGCTCTTCGGTCAGGTTCTTGCGCGATTTCACGTCGATCAGGTTGCCCTGGATCAGGTAGTTGCCCTGCTCGTCGGTGTAGAAGATCTGCGCGCCGTTCACGCGCACTTCGTAGACGCCCGGGATCGGCGACTTCGAGACTTCGTCGATCGCCGGGAACTGCGGAATGCGCGCCGGCAGGTTCTTGCGGATCTCGGCTTCGCCGGCGGTGGCGGCCACGACCGCGCCCAGCGTGCAGGCGGCGAATAGGAGGTTGCGTACGAGTGTCATCGGGAGATCCGTTGGTTCGATTCGAGAATAAGTGGGCGCGTCAGGCCTTCAGGCCCATGGCTTGCGCCGTGATCCAGTGCTTGACGAGGCGCGTGCGGTCGAAACCGCGCATGCCCCAGTTGCGCAATGCAGGAAGCGGGCCGAGGTTGTGCGAGAAAAGCTGCTGCAGTCCATCGGTTGCGAGGCTCATCTGCAGCACGTCGGCACGGCGGGCGCGCTCGTAGCGGCGCAGCAGGCGGGCATCGCCCACGCTGCGCCAGTAATCGCGGTTCCTGATCACCTCGGCCAGCTCGGCCGCATCGGCCAGGCCCAGGTTCAGGCCCTGGCCGGCCAGCGGGTGCACCGTGTGGGCGGCGTCGCCCGCCAGGGCCCAGGAGCGGGTCGGCTGGCCGGGCATGGCGCCGGTCCAGCGGTCGGCGATGGCGCGCGCCAGCGGCCATGCGCCGCGCTCGCTCGTGAGCTTGAGCGCGCCGAGCGTGTTGTGGCTGGCCTCGGTGACGGCGGCGTTGAATTCGTCGTTGCCCTGTGCGAGCAGGTCGGGCGCGCGCAGCTGGTCGACCGACCACACCAGTGCGACCGTCTTGCCGTGCGTGCCGCCGAGCGGCAGCAGCGCGAGCACTTCGCCCCTGTCGTTGAACCATTGGCGCGCGATGCCGTCGTGCGACTGCTCGGCCTCCATGCGCGCCGCGATCGCGTGCTGCGGATAGCGCGTGACCTCGTAGCTCACGCCAAGCGCTTCGCGCGTGGTGCTGGCCTTGCCTTCGCACACCACGGTGAGCGGGGCGACGACGGGCTCGGCCACGACCTCGATCTGGGGCTGGAAGCGCACCGCGTCGGCCAGCTGCTGCTCGAGTGCGGGCACGTCGACGATCCAGGCCAGCGCATCGACTTTCTGGCGTGCGGCGCTGAACTGCACCCGTCCGCCTTCGTCGCCGTGCACCAGCATTTCGCGCACAGCGGTGGCGTGGACGGCGTCGGGCCAGGCGCGCAGCGATTCGAGCAGCGCGCGCGAGGCGGTGTTGAGCGCATACGCGCGGATGTCTTCCTTGCCCTGCGTGGCCGGCGGCACCACCAGCGCGACGCGCACACGTTCGCGCGCGAGCAGCAGGGCCAGCGTGCGGCCGACGATGCCGGCGCCACGAATGCAAACTTCTGGGGGGAGAGCCATCGAACGATTGTAGGAGTTGCCCGTCCAGGGCGGGGCGTGGGCCTTTTCCTGCGGCGGGGAGTTTTCGGGGCGCCTCGATGCCGGACAATTGCCGCCGAATTCCAAGGAACCCCCACCGTGTCCCAGCCTGCTTTCGACCTCGAAGCCACCATCGCGCGCCTGTTCATCTACCCGGTCAAGTCCTGCGCCGGGGTCGAGCTTCCTGAAATGCTGCTGACCGAGACCGGGCTGGAGTTCGACCGGGCCTGGATGGTGGTCGACGCGCAGGGCGAGTTCGTCACCCAGCGGCAGCTGCCGCGCATGGCGCTGATCAAGCCGCAGATGAAGCAGATGGAAGTGGTGCTGCGCGCCCCTGGCATGCTGGCGCTGCACCTGGCCTTCGACCGGGTCGAGAAGCCGGTGCGGGTGCGCGTATGGAAAGACGAGGTGCCCGCCTACGACATGGGCGACATCGCCGCCCAGTGGTTCAGCGATTTCCTCTCGGAGCCCGGCAGGCCGCAGACCCTGCGCCTCGTGCGCTTCGACCCCGAGCACAAGCGCCTGTCGAGTATGAAGTGGACCGCCGGCGTCGAGGCGCAGACCCAGTTCGCCGACGGCTACGCGCTGCTGGTGGCGAGCGAGGGCTCGCTGGCCGAGCTCAACGAACGCCTTGCGGCACAGGGCCACGGGGCCGTGGGCATCGAGCGCTTCCGCCCCAACATCGTGCTCGCGGGCATCGAGTCGCACGACGAGGACCGCATCGACGCGCTGCACATCACGACCGGTGAAGGCGAGGCCGAACTGCGCCCCGTCAAGCCCTGCACGCGCTGCCCGATCCCGGACATCGATCCGGCCACCGCCCTCAGCAGCCCCGAGGTCGGCGACACGCTGCGCACCTACCGCGCCGACGCGCGCGTGGATGGCGGCATCACCTTCGGCATGAACTGCATCGTGATCCAGGGTGTGGAGCACATGCTCAAGGTCGGCCAGTCCGTGGGCGCGAACTACAAGTTCGAATGAGCGAAGGCGCTCGAGCGGCGCCTCAGAACTTCACTCCGGCGATCAGGATGATGTTCGCGTAGGGCGTGCATTCGCCCGTGCGCACCATGGCGCGGGCCTTGGCGGTGCGGCGCTTGAATTCCTCGTGCGACACGGTCTGGGGCTCGATGCCCAGCGACTGCGGATACCAGCCCGGCAATTTCTTCGTGTCGCCATCGCCGTCGAGCGCCTCGTCGGCGATCACGATGCCTTCCACCTGCATCTCCGACAGCACCGCCTGCAGCACGTCGTCGAGTTGCGGCACGCCGCGCGCCACCGCGAGGTCGATGCGGCGCGGGCCATCGGGAATCGGCAGGCCGGCGTCGCCGAGCACGAGCATGTCGCCGTGGCCCAGCGAGGCGATCACATGGGAGAGTTCGGCGTGCAGCAGGGCGGTGCGTTTCACAGCGTGATCCAGTCGGGAGGCAAGGGACTGCGCAGCACGGCGTCGCGCTGCGGGATGGAAGGTTGGGCGCCGGGCTGCTGGATGCACAGCGCCGCGGCGCGAATGCCCAGGCGCACGGCCTCGTCGAAGGACTGGCCTTCGCCCAGCGCGACCGCGAGCGCACCCAGGAAGGTGTCGCCGGCGGCCGTGGTGTCGACCGCCTGCACCTTAGGCGCGGGATGATGGCGCGCGCCGTCGGCATCGACGGCCACGGCGCCGCGCGAACCCAGCGTGACCACCACGCGCGCGATGCCCTTGGCGCGCAGCGCCTGCCCAGCCTGCGCGGCTTCCTGCGGGCTGTCGGCGGACTGGCCGCACAGCGTCTGCGCCTCGATCTCGTTGACCACCAGCGTGTCGATCAGCGGCCACAGCGGCTCGGCGATCGCCTGCACCGGCGACGGGTTGAGCAGCACCTTGCAGCCCGTGCCGTGCGCCACCGCGATGGCGCGCGCGACCTGGTCCATGGGGGTCTCGAATTGCGTGACGAGGAAGGCCGCGCCCTGCACCTGCTGCTTCAGCGCGGCTTCGTCCACCTCTACCCGGGCGTTGGCGCCGGGAATCATCACGATGCGGTTCTGCCCGCTGTCTTCCACGAGGATCAGCGCCGTGCCGGTGGGCTCGTCGGCCACGGTGCGCAACGCGGCGGTGTCGATGCCGTCGTTCTGCAGCGCGTTGCGCAGCGCCGTGCCATGCGCGTCGCCGCCGACGCAGCCGATCATCTGCACTTGTCCGCCTTCGCGCGCACAGCTCACCGCCTGGTTGGCGCCCTTGCCGCCGGGAATGGTGGCGATCGAATGGCCGAGCAGGGTTTCCCCCGCGGCTGGCGCATGCGGTACGCGCAGCACCAGGTCCATGTTGAGGCTGCCGAGCACCACGATGCGCGGCGCCGGGGAGGGGCTGCTGGAAGAAGGCTTCGGGCTCACGGGGTGCGGGACTTTCGGGTTTGCGTTGCAGGCGTTTCGGTCGCAAGGGGCGCGGCGGGCTCGCGGAAGCTCGCATGCCGCGCGGTCGAGGCGCGCACGCGCAGCTCGGGCTGCAGCACCACCTTGCGCGCGTCGCGCCGCTTGCCGCCTACGCGTTCGAGCAGCATGTCGACCGCCAGCGCGCCGATGCGCTCCTTGGGCTGCGCCACGGTGGTGAGCGGGGGGCTGGTGTAGGCGGAGAGTTCGATGTCGTCGAAGCCGACGATCGAGAGTTCGTCAGGTACGCGCACGCCGCTTTCATGCGCCGCGCGCAGCGCGCCGATGGCCATCAGGTCGTTGCAGACGAACACGGCCGAGGGCTTGCGCTCGGTGCGCAGGATGGCGTGCATGGCCTCGTAACCGCCCTGGCTGGTGAAGCCGCCGCGCCACAGCAGTGCGCTGGCGTTCGCGATGTCGGGCGTCGCGCCGGTCTCGGCCAACGCCATGCGCCAGCCTTCGATGCGCTGCTCGCTCGGCATCACGCCCGCGGGCCCGCCGATGCAGGCGATGCGCTTGTGGCCCAGCGACAGCAGGTGCCGCACCGCGAGCAGGCCGCCCTGCATGTGGGCGGTTTCCACCAGGTCGCAGGCCGGGTCGTCGATCTCGCGGTCGACCAGCACGGTCGGCACGCGCAGGCCGTGCAGCTGCTTCGCCAGCGAATCGTCGTCGGCGGTGCCCGCGCCGGTCGACACCACGATCAGCCCGTCGATGCGGCGCTCGGCCAGCACCTTCAGGTAGACGCTCTGGCGGTGCGGTTCGTCATCGGTGTTGCACAGCACCAGCGTGTAGCCGGCGCCGAAGCAGCGGTCTTCCACGATGCGCACGATCTCGGCGAAGTAGGGATTCGAGCTGTTGGGAATCAGCATGCCCAGCGTCGAGGTGGTGTTGCTCTTCAGGCTTCGCGCCATCGCGTTGGGCACGTAGCCCAGTTCGCGGATGGCGAGCTCCACGCGCTCGCGCACCTTGGCGCTCACGTGGCGCGTGTCGTTGACCACGTGCGACACGGTGGTGACGGAAACGTCCGCCTTCAGTGCGACGTCCTTGATGGTGGCCATGGCTTTTTGTGTTCCTCGTGGGGCGGGATGCCGTCAGGCCAGGCGGCGATCCGCGCGGCGCTGGCGCAGCGTGTCGATGATGACGGCCACCACGATCACCGCGCCGGTGATGATGCGTTTGCTCGGCTCGCTGGCGCCCACCTGCGCCAAGCCGGCTTCGAGCACCGCGATGATCAGCACGCCGAAGAAGGTGTTGATCACCGAGCCGCGCCCGCCCATGAGGCTGGTGCCGCCGATGACCACGGCCGCAATCACCTGCAGCTCGATGCCGACGCCGGCGTTGGGGTCGGCCGCTTCGAGCCGGGCCGACTGCATCAGGCCCGCGAGCCCGGCCAGCAGGCCGGTGGCGGCGAACACGATGATGCGGATGGGGCGTGGGTCCACGCCCGCCAGGCGCATTGCTTCTTCGTTGGTGCCGATGCCCACCACGTGGCGTCCGAACACCGTGCGCGTGAGCACCATCTGCGCGATGACCACCAGCACCACTGCGAGCACGAAGGCGGCCGAGATGCCGCCGATCCACGGCGCGGCCAGGCCCGAGATGGCGTCGCCCACGTACTGCGTGCGCGAATCGGTCACGAGGTAGGCGCCGCCGCGCACCGCTTCGAGCATGCCCAGCGAGACGATGAAGCTCGGCAGCCGCCAGGCGACCGACACCGCGCCGGTGACCGTGCCGCAGACGAGCCCTGTCGCGAGGCCGAGCACGGCGGCCATCGGCACCGAGAGCTTCCATTCGAGGATGGCGGCCGCCGTGACCGCGGCGCTCAGCGCCAGCACGGAGCCGACGGACAGGTCGATGCCCGCGATGATCAGCACGAAGGTCATGCCGACGGCCATCACGGCCAGGGCGGGGATTTCATTCGCGATGGAGACGAAGGTCTCGCGCGTCAGGAAGTATTCGCTGAGCGTTCCGAACAGCGCGATCATGCCCACGAGCACGACCGTCAGGCCGAGGTAGGTGCCGAGCTGGCCCTTGAGCGCGGACGGTGAGGACTGCGGGGTGGTTTTCGGGGAGGCGGCAGCGTTCATGGTGTGTCGGCGGTGACCGGGGTCGGATCGGAAACGGGAGATACCGTCGGCGGGCTGGCGGCGCGTCCTGTCGCGTCGCTGAATGCGGCGGCCAGCAGCGATTGCTCGCTCCACGCGCCGCGCTCGAACACCGCGACCAGCCGGCCCGCGCTCATCACGCCGATGCGGTCGCACATGGCCATCAGTTCGCGCAGGTCGCTCGACACCATCAGCAGCGCCTTGCCGGCGCCGGTCATGCGGTCGAGTTCGGCGTACAGGTCGGCGCGCGCGCCCACGTCCACGCCGCGCGTGGGTTCGTCGAGCAGCAGCACCTTGCATTCGCGGTGCAGCCAGCGCGCGAACACCACCTTCTGCTGGTTGCCGCCGCTGAGCGTGGCGACCGGTTGCTCGATGCTGCGCGAGCGGACGCGCAGCAGCTCCACCAGCCGCTGCGCAATGCCGCGCTCCTTGGCGCGCTGCAGCCAGCCGGCATGGGAGATGGCACCGAGATCGCTCAGCGTGGCATTGACGCGGATCGACTGCGGCAGCAGCAGTCCTTGCGACTTGCGGTCTTCGGTGACCAGCCCGATGCCGGCGCGGATGGCCTGCATCGGCGAGCGCCAGCCCTTGCGCGCGTGCTGCGTGGGCTGGCCGTTTTCATAGAGGGAGATCTCGCCGCGGTCCGCGCGGTCGGCGCCGAACAGCAGGCGCACCAGTTCGGTCCGGCCCGAGCCGACCAGGCCGGCCAGACCCATGACTTCGCCCGCGCGCAGGTCGATGTCGACGTCGCGCACGGCCTGCGCCCGGCCGATGCCGCGCGCGCTCAGCAGCACGGGGCCCGCCACGCGGCGATCGCGGCCTTCATGTTCGTGCACCGCGCGGCCCACCATGCGCTGCACCAGTTCGGATTCGCGCACGCCGGCCATGGCGCGCACGTCGACCAGCCGGCCGTCGCGCAGCACCGCCACGCGGTCGGCGATGCGCTGCAATTCTTCAAGACGGTGCGACACGTAGACGATGGCCACGCCGCGCGCCTTCAGCAGCTCGATCTGCTCGAACAGGTGCGCGGTTTCGCGCGGCGTGAGCATGGCGGTGGGCTCGTCGAGCACCAGCACGCGCGTGTCGTCCTGCAGGTTGCGCGCGATCTCGACCATCTGCTGCTGGCCGATGCCCAGCCGCGCCACGGGCGTGGCCGGGTCGATGTTCTGCATGCCGATCTTGGCCAGCTGCTGCGCGGCCAGCTCGTGCAGCTTGCCGCGGCGGATCCAGCCGGTCTTGTTGGGCAGGCGGTCGAGCAGCAGGTTCTCGGCCACCGACAGTGTGGTGACGAGGCCGAGCTCCTGCATGACCATGCGCACGCCCAGCCGCTCGGCGTCGCGGCGCGAGGTGGGCGCAAAGGGCTTGCCGTCGAGCAGCATCTGGCCGCGCGTGGGCTGCACCAGGCCGCAGACGATCTTCGACAGGGTGCTCTTGCCGGCGCCGTTCTCGCCCGTGAGGGCCAGCACTTCGCCGGCGTTGAGCACGAGCGAGACGTCGTCCAGCACCGGCGCCGCATAGTCCTTGCCGAGCGCGCTCAGCGAGAGCACTGGCGTACTGCGATCGTTGTCAGCCATCGATGGGCAACCTCATTCATTCATTCCAGAAACACCACGGAACCGGCTTCGCCGGGCCGTTGGTGTTGCCCCCGGTAGGGGGAAGGCGCGCGCGACACGAAGTGCGCGAAGCCTGGGGGCGAGCATTATTTCGTGACCAGCACCACGTCGGTCTTCACTTCGGCGGGCATCTCCGACTGCTTCTTCTTGTCGGCGATGGCCTTCAGCGCGGTCTCGATGCCGAACACGGCCTGCTTGGCGGCGAACTGGTCGGCGGTGGCGAGCACGCGGCCGTCCTTGAGCATCGGCTTGATGGCGCCGATGTTGTCGTAGCCCACCACCAGCACCTTGCCGGTCTTGCCCGCGGCCTTGACCGCAGCCACGGCACCCAGCGCCATGCTGTCGTTGCCGGCGAGCAGGGCCTTCAGGTCGGGGTGCTCGCGCATCATGCCGGCGGCCACCGTGTTGCCCTTGTCGATTTCCCACTGGCCCGACTGCACGCCCACCACCGTTGCGCCGGCAGCCTTCATGGCATCTTGATAGCCCAGCGTGCGCTGCTGTGCATTGAAGGTGGTCGACACGCCTTCGATGATGCCGACCTTGTCGCCGGCCTTCAGCTCCTTGGTGAGCGCATCGCCCACCAGCTTGGCGCCGGCGCGGTTGTCGGGGCCGACGAACGGCACCTGGATGCCCTTTTCCTTGAGCGCGGCCGCGTCGAGCTGGTTATCGATGTTGACCACCAGGATGCCCTTGTCGATGGCGGCCTTGATCACCGGTACCAGCGCCTTCGAATCGGCCGGGGCGATCACCAGCGCGTTGATCTTCTGCGCCACCATCTGCTCGACCATCTTGATCTGGGCGGCGGTGTCGGTCTCGTCCTTGATGCCGTTGGCCACCAGCGTGTATTCGGAGGCATGGGCCTTCTGGTGCGCCTTGGCGCCGTCTTCCATGGTGCGGAAGAACTCGTTGGCCAGCGACTTCATGACCAGCGCGACCTTGGGCTTGTCCTGTGCGAAGGCGGGGGTTCCGGCAATGGCGCCCAGCAGCATGAGGGCGGCAGCGCTTTGCAGGGTACGGCGGGTGAACTTCATGGGAATGTCTCCTGGGATGGTTGATCAGAGCGGTACGCCGGTCTTTGCCGGGGGCTCCGATGTTAGCCGAGGGAAACGTTTGCGCAAACGTTTGCTAATCGGGGCTAACCCTGATGTTTTTGGGCAGGGAAGGAGGAGGTGAAGCCCTGCCCGGACCGGCCTGCAATCCCGCTCGCCTAAAATTGGCGGTTACCCAAGAGGACCCCCCATGAGTTTGCAATGCGGCATCGTCGGCCTGCCCAACGTCGGTAAATCCACCCTTTTCAATGCGCTGACCAAGGCCGGCATCGCGGCCGAGAACTATCCGTTCTGCACCATCGAGCCCAACGTGGGCGTGGTGGAAGTGCCCGATCCGCGGCTTGCGCAACTGAGCGAGATCGTCAAGCCCGAGCGCATCGTGCCCGCCATCGTCGAGTTCGTCGACATCGCTGGCCTGGTGGCCGGTGCCAGCACGGGCGAAGGCCTGGGCAACAAGTTCCTGGCGCACATCCGCGAGACCGACGCCACCGTCAACGTGGTGCGCTGCTTCGACGACGAGAACGTGATCCACGTGGCCGGCAAGGTCGACCCGATCTCCGACATCGAAGTGATCCAGACCGAACTCTGCCTGGCCGACCTCGCCACGGTCGAGAAGGCGCTGCACCGCCACACCAAGGTGGCCCGTTCGGGCGACAAGGACGCGCAGAAGCTCGTCGGCCTGCTCGAGCGCTGCCAGGCCGCGCTGAACGAGAACACGCCGGTGCGCGCGCTCGAGTTCACGAAGGAAGAGCAGCCGCTGGTGAAGAGCTTCACGCTGATCACCGCCAAGCCCGCGATGTTCGTGGGCAACGTGGCGGAAGACGGCTTCGAGAACAACCCCTACCTCGATCGCCTGCGCGAATACGCCGCCAAGCAGGGCGCGCCCGTGGTCGCCATCTGCGCCAAGATCGAAGCCGACCTGGCCGAGATGGATGACGAAGACAAGAAGATGTTCCTCGCCGAGATCGGCCAGGAAGAGCCCGGCCTGAACCGCCTGATTCGCGCCGCCTTCAAGCTGCTGGGCCTGCAGACCTACTTCACCGCCGGCGTGAAGGAAGTGCGCGCCTGGACCATCCACATCGGCGACACCGGCCCGCAGGCGGCCGGCGTGATCCACGGCGACTTCGAGAAGGGCTACATCCGCGCCCAGACCATCGCGTTCGAGGACTACATCGCCTTCAAGGGCGAGCAGGGCGCGAAGGACGCGGGGAAGATGCGGTCGGAAGGCAAGGAATACGTCGTGAAGGATGGCGACGTGATGAACTTCCTGTTCAGTTCGTAATAGGGCTCGCCCCCAGGCTGCGCGCACTTCGTGTCGCTTCGCCTTCCCCCTACCGGGGGCGACACCTGAGGCCCGGCGGAGCCGGTTCCTCGGTGTCTCGCGAAAGGGCTCCGTGGGCTTCCGAGGATGTTGTTGGATAGACTCCGCGCGCCCTCTCTTTCCTCCACAAGCCCCGCCCCCGATGCTCACCGTCCACCACCTCAACAACTCCCGCTCGCAGCGCGTGCTCTGGCTGCTCGAAGAACTCGAGCTGCCCTACGAGATCGTCCACTACCAGCGCGATCCGCAAACCAGTCTGGCGCCCGCTTCGCTGCGGGCTATCCATCCGCTGGGCAAGTCCCCGGTCGTCACGACGCAGGACGGGCTCACGCTTGCGGAGTCGGGCGCGATCATCGAGACGCTCATCGAGCGCCATGGCAACGGCCGCCTCGCGCCCGCGGCGGGTTCGCCCGAGGCGCTGCGTTATCGCTACTGGCTGCATTTCGCCGAAGGCACGGCGATGTCGCCGCTGCTGCTGAAGCTGGTGTTCGACCGCATCGAGACGAGCAAGATGCCCTTCTTCGCGAAGCCCATCGCCAAGGCCATCGCCGCAAAGGCGAAGTCGGCGTTCATCAACCCGAACATCGCGAATCACCTGAGCTACATGGAAGCCGAACTCGGCAAGAGCGAGTGGTTCGCGGGCGATGCCTTCACAGGCGCCGACATCCAGATGAGCTTCGTGGTCGAAGCTTCGCAGGCGCGCGGCGGGCTCGATGCGAAGCGGCCGAAGCTGATGTCGTACCTGGAGCGCATCCACGCGCGTCCCGCGTACAAGCGCGCACTCGAGCGCGGCGGCCCCTACGCTTTGTTGAACTGATCAGAAGACCTGCAGCAGCGCCACCGTCATGGTGATGTAGCGCAGGAATTTCCCGATCGCCATGTAGGCCACGCAAGACCAGAACGGCAGCTTGAGCCAGCCCGCCACCGCGCACAGCGGATCTCCCACCAGCGGCAGCCAGCTGAGCAGGCAGGCCTTCGGGCCGAGCCGCTCCAGCCAGCCCAGAACCCGCACATGGTGTTTCGAGTGCGAGTATTTGTCGGCCACCTTGTGCGCGCCGTAGCCCATCCACCAGTCGACCGCGCCCCCCAGCGTGTTGCCGATGGTGGCCACCGCGATGGCCGGCCAGAACATGTCGGGGTTGAGCTTGAGCAGCCCGAAGAGAAAGGGCTCGGAGCCCACCGGCAGCAGCGTGGCCGAGACGAAGGCCGCGACGAACAGGGTCGACAGACCGTATTGCGGCAGCGCCAGCAGCGCCATGAGGGAGTCGAGCCACGCTTGCATAAGGTGGGCGAAGTATAGGCAGTGCTCACCTCGCAATTCCGTGGGAGAAAGCCCCGGATCGCACCGGTATTTACACGGGTACCCAGACCGCAAATCGTTTCAGTCGCTGAAATGCGGCGTGGCTACAATCGTGCCTCATTTTTCAGCAGCCGAACGCGCACCGCTCCCCTTCCAAATGACCTTGCAGATCGGCACCCACACGCTGGAAAACCGCCTGTTCGTCGCGCCCATGGCCGGCGTGACGGACCGGCCCTTCCGCATGCTGTGCCGCCAACTCGGCGCCGGCTACGCGGTCAGCGAGATGGTCACGTCGCGCAAGGAACTCTGGGGCACGCTCAAGACATCGCGCCGTGCGAACCACGACGGCGAACCGGGCCCCATCGCGGTGCAGATCGCCGGCACCGACGCGGCCATGATGGCCGAGGCCACGGTCTACAACATCGAGCGCGGCGCGCAGATCATCGACATCAACATGGGCTGCCCGGCCAAGAAGGTCTGCAACAAGTGGGCCGGGTCGGCGCTGATGCGCGACGAGCCGCTGGCGCTTGAAATCGTGCAGGCCGTGGTCGATGCCGCGCAGCCTTTCAACGTGCCGGTCACGCTCAAGATGCGCACCGGTTGGAGCGAAGAGCACCGCAACGCGGTGAAGCTCGCGCGCGATTTCGAATCGGCCGGCGTGCAGATGCTCACGGTGCACGGCCGCACGCGCGAGCAGGGCTACAAGGGCTTCGCCGAGTACGACACCATCGCGGCGGTAAAGGCCGCGGTGCGCGTACCGGTGGTGGCCAACGGCGACATTCGTTCGCCGGAGAAGGCGCGCGACGTGCTTGCGGCCACCGGCGCCGACGCGGTGATGATCGGCCGCGCCGCGCAGGGCCGGCCGTGGATCTTCCGCGAGATCGCGCATTTCCTGGAGACCGGTACGCACCGCGCGCCGCCGCTGGTGGCCGAAGTGCGCCGCTTGCTGCTCGACCACCTGGTGGAGCACTATGCGCTGTACGGCGACTACAGCGGTGTGCGCACGGCGCGAAAGCACATCGGCTGGTATGTGCGCACGCTGCCCGACGGCGAAGCGTTCCGCGCACGCATGAACACCATCGAGGACTGTGCCGAGCAGCTGCGCGCGGTCGGCGGCTATTTCGACGGGCTCGCGGACCGCATGGACCGCATGCCCGTGCAGCACCTGGCGGACGAAGAGGCGTCGTCGGGTGAAGAGGAGGCGGCTTGCGCCGTCGATTGAGAAAAAGAGAAGAAGCAATGAGCAAGAAACATATCGAGGACTGCGTACGCACCAGTCTGGACAGCTACTTTCGCGACCTGCGCGGCACCGAACCCGACGGCATGTACGAAATGCTCGTGCGCGTGGTCGAGAAACCCCTGCTCGACGTCGTCATGACGCGCGCGGAAGGCAACCAATCCAAAGCCGCGCAATGGCTGGGCCTGAATCGCAACACGCTTCGCAAGAAGCTGGTCGAACACAAACTTTTGAAATAACTCCACGGCATATCCCATGGCCCAGACCGCACTCATCTCCGTTTCCGACAAAACCGGCATCCTTGAATTCGCCCAGGCGCTGCATGCGCTGGGCATCAAGCTGCTGTCCACCGGCGGCACCGCCAAGCTGCTGGCCGATGCCGGCCTGCCCGTCACCGAAGTCGCCGACCACACCGGCTTCCCCGAAATGCTCGACGGCCGCGTGAAGACGCTGCACCCGAAGATCCACGGCGGCCTGCTCGCGCGCCGCGACCTGCCCGCGCACGTGGCGGCCATCAAGGAACACGGCATCGACACCATCGACCTGCTGGTGGTCAACCTGTATCCGTTCGAAGCCACGGTGGCCAAGCCCGGCTGCACGCTCGAAGACGCGATCGAGAACATCGACATCGGCGGCCCGGCCATGGTGCGCAGCGCGGCCAAGAACTGGAAGGACGTGGGCGTGCTGACCGACGCATCGCAATACGCCGTGGCACTCGCCGAGTTGAAGGCCGATGGCAAGCTCAGCGACAAGACCAAGTTCGCGTTCTCGGTCGCCGCGTTCAACCGCATCGCCGACTACGACGGCGCCATCAGCGACTACCTCTCGGCCATCGACTTCGACGCCAGCATCGGCCAGCCAGCGCCCAAGCGCTCGCTGTTCCCCGCGCAGAGCAACGGCCGTTTCGTGAAGGTGCAGGACCTGCGCTATGGCGAGAACCCGCACCAGCAGGCTGCGTTCTACCGCGACCTGTACCCGGCGCCCGGTTCGCTCGTGTCGGCCAAGCAGCTGCAGGGCAAGGAGCTCAGCTACAACAACATCGCCGACGCCGATGCCGCATGGGAATGCGTGAAGAGCTTCGACGTGCCCGCCTGCGTGATCGTGAAGCACGCCAACCCGTGCGGCGTGGCCATCGGCAAGGATGCGGCCGAGGCTTACGGCAAGGCTTTCAAGACCGACCCGACCTCGGCCTTTGGCGGCATCATCGCCTTCAACCGCCCAGTGGACGGCGCGACCGCGCAGGAAATCGCCAAGCAGTTCGTCGAAGTGCTGATGGCGCCGGGCTACACGCCCGAGGCGCTCGAAGTGTTCCAGGCCACCAAGGCCAAGCTCAACGTGCGCGTGCTCGAGATCGCGCTGCCCGCGACCGCAGGGTCGCCCGGCTCCCGTGGCGGCGCCACCGACTGGGACAACGGCCGCAACGCCATGGACGTGAAGCGCGTCGGCTCGGGCCTGCTGATCCAGACCGCCGACAACCACGAGCTGGCCGCCAGCGACCTCAAGGTGGTCAGCAAGAAGCAGCCCACGCCGCAGCAGCTGCAGGATCTGCTGTTCGCCTGGAAGGTCGCGAAGTACGTCAAGAGCAACGCGATCGTGTTCTGCGCCAACGGCATGACCATGGGCGTGGGCGCGGGCCAGATGAGCCGCCTCGATTCGGCGCGCATCGCCAGCATCAAGGCCGAGCACGCCGGCCTGTCGCTGAAGGACACGGCCGTGGCGAGTGACGCCTTCTTCCCGTTCCGCGACGGCCTCGACGTGGTGGTCGATGCGGGCGCGAGCTGCGTCATCCAGCCGGGCGGCTCGATGCGCGACCAGGAAGTGATCGATGCCGCCGACGAGCGCGGCGTGGTGATGGTGCTGTCGGGCGTACGGCATTTCCGCCACTGACGACGCTCCCTTCCAGAACACCGCGGAACCGGCTTTGCCGGGCCGCTGGTGTTGCCCCCGGTAGGGGGTTGGCGAAGCGACACGAAGTGCGCGCAGCCTGGGGGCGAGCCAAGGGCTACCGCGGAACCGGCTTTGCCGGGCCGCTGGTGTTGCCCCCGGTAGGGGGTTGGCGAAGCGGCACGAAGTGCGCGCAGCCTGGGGGCGAGCTCATTCCCCGAACCGGTATTTCAGCTGCAAGGTGAGTGCGCCGTACAGCCGGTTCTTGATCGTCGGCACGTAGGCGATGTTCAAGCCCCAGTGCCTGCCTTCGATGGCGGCCACCGGAAGGATGGCCGGGAACCAGTTGCTGTTGCGGTAGTTGGGGTAGCCGTCGAAGCCGCCGACCACGGCGCCGACCTTCACGCCGTAGAACTCGAAGGGCAGCACGTACAGTCCGAGGTAGTTCGATTGCCTGCGGTCGCTGTTGTGGAAGGTGCCCGCCGTGATGCGGTACGTGTCGTTCAGCGGGTACTCGACGCCGAGGCCCTGGTTGACGTTCTCCAGCCCCTTGTTGCGGTCGAAGTGTGCCGAGTAGAAGCCGGGGTTGACCCAGATGTTCTTCGGCTCGAAGGCGTCTTGTGCGCACGCGAGTGCCGGAAGAAGAAGGGCCGCCAGCATCGGCAGCGTGCGCAAGGGGATCATGGGCCGGAACGTCTTCGGTGTCTGTACGTGCAGGGCCGCTTCGATGGCAGGCGCACTTTTCTTGGAATCCCTGGTGCCGCAACCCGTGAAGCCGCCTTCGCCAAGTGCCGGCGCAATATACCCGGCGCAATCACGAAATTCGTGACACCGCGCCGCGATTCGCGCGGCCTCAGCGCTTCCTGAAGATGTCCTGCGCGGCCTCGACGGTGGCGGCGATGTCGTCGTCGGTGTGGGCCGCGCTCACGAAGCCCGCTTCGTAGAGTGCCGGCGCGATGTACACGCCGCGGTCGAGCAGGCCGTGGAACAGCGCATTGAATTTGGCGTTGTCGGTGGTCATCACGGTGGCATAGTTTTGCGGCAGGTCTTTCATGAGGAAGAAGCCGAACATGCCGCCTTCGCTGTCGGCATTGAAGGGCTGGCCTTCGGCCGCGGCTGCGGCCTTCAGGCCGTCGACCAGCGAGCGTGTCTTCTTGCCGAGCGCTTCATAGAAGCCGGGCCTGGCGATCTCCTTCAGCGTTGCAAGGCCGCAGGCCGTGGCCACCGGATTGCCCGACAGCGTGCCTGCCTGGTAGACCGGGCCCAGCGGCGCGAGCTGCTCCATGATCGCGCGCGGACCGCCGAAGGCCGCGAGCGGCATGCCGCCGCCGATGACCTTGCCGAGCACCGTGAGGTCGGGCTTGATGCCGAGCACGCCCTGTGCGCCGTGCAGGCCCACGCGAAAGCCGGTCATCACTTCATCGAATATCAGCAGCGCCCCGTGCTGCGTGCAAAGCTCACGGCAGCGCCGAGCGAACTCGGGCGTGGCGCGCACGAAGTTCATGTTGCCTGCGATGGCCTCGATCATCAGGCAGGCGATGTCCTTGCCGTGCAGCGCGAAGGCTTCTTCCAGCTGCTGCAGGTTGTTGTACTCGAGCACGATGGTGTGCTGCACCACTTCGGGTGGCACGCCGGCGGAGGTCGGGTTGCCGAAGGTGGCGAGGCCGGAGCCGGCCTTCACCAGCAGTGCATCGGCATGGCCGTGGTAGCAGCCTTCGAACTTGACGATGCTCTTGCGGCCGGTGGCGCCGCGCGCGAGGCGCAGCGCGCTCATGGCGGCCTCGGTGCCCGAGCTCACGAGCCGCACCATTTCCATCGACGGCACCAGCGCGAGGATGGCTTCGGCCAGCTCGATCTCGCGCTCGGTCGGCGCGCCGTACGAGAAGCCTTCGAGCACGGCCTTCTGCACCGCCTCGACCACGGCGGGGTGGCCGTGGCCCAGGATCATCGGACCCCAGGAGCCGATGTAGTCGATGTAGCGCTTGTCGTTGGCGTCCCAGAAATAGGCGCCATGCGCGCGCTGGATGAAGCGGGGCGTGCCGCCCACGGCCTTGAAGGCGCGCACGGGCGAGTTCACGCCTCCGGGGATCACGGCGCGGGCGCGCTCGAAGAGGGTGTCGTTGCGGTCAGTGTTGGGCATCGGAGGCAAATGGGTGGTTATTCAGTGGAGGGCCGCCGCGCACGGCCGCCCGAAGCGGCCGGCACGCCCCCGGTAGGGGGTAGGCGAACCGACACGAAGTGCGGGCTGCCTGGGGGCGAGCAACATGTCAGTGCCGGGTGTCGTGGGGTGGGAGGGCGAAGTCCGGTTCGGCGCCCGGGTCTTCATCGTCATCGTCGTCCTCGGGCTCGGCCCAGAACAGGCGGTCGGGCAGCACATGGCCCATGCCGGGGCGGAAGCCCGCGTCGAGGCATCGGTCCATGTAGGCCAGCGCTTCGCTGGTTGCGGCCACGAGGTCGGTGCCGCTGGCGAGCAGGGCGGCCAGCGCGGCCGACAGGGTGTCGCCGGCGCCGGCGAAGACGGCCTCGAGCCGCTCGTATTTTTCGCTGGCGAGCACCGACTGCGGGGAGGCCAGCACGTTGTCGATGAACTGCTCGGGCAGCATCAGGCCGGTCACGAGCGTATAGGGCACGCCGAACTCGCCGGCGGCCTTGGCAATGTCGCGCGCAGTGGGCGGACGCTCCCCGTTCCAGTCCGGAAGCAGCCAGCGCCACAGCGTACTGTGGTTTCCTACCAACACTGTGGTTTGCGGCAAAACAAGTTCCCGAAAAGCGTCCAGATAAGGCTCGATCAGGTTCTCGTCCCACCACGAAAGGTTGGGCATGTAGGCCACCACGGGCACCTCGGGATAGTCGGCGGCGGTCTCGGCGATGGTGCTCAGGGCCTCGGTGGTGCCGGCAAAGCCCACCTTGATCAGCTGGACTTCCACGTCCTCCAGGATGGCGCGCGCCTGCTCGGCGATGGCCTCTTCATCGAAGGGAAAGTGGTCGAAAATCTCGGCCGTGTCCCTGGCGTAGGCCCCTGTGACAACGGGCAGGATGTGTGCGCCCACCGACGCCATGGCGAGGGCGTCGGCGCCCAGTCCGCCCGCCCCGCTGGGATCGCTGGCATTGAACACCAGCACGCAGGGGGGATTCAGGTCGTGTTCGGCGACCGATTCGTCGTCCTGCGAGGGGTCGTTAAGATCGCCCGGTTTGCGGGTGTTGTCTGCGGAATGTAAGTAGATGGTCATAAGCCGGGCGGAATCCCCTGGATGGTGGCATAGGCGCGACGTTTACCGTCCGTCAGTGAGATACGCATAGATACACTCGTTGCATTTAATGAACAAGGACTTTAAGCTCCGATGAATACGAAAACTTGGATGTGCCTGATTTGTGGGTGGATCTATGACGAAGCAGTGGGTGTACCGGAAGACGGCATCGCGGCAGGCACGGCCTGGGCCGATGTGCCGATGAACTGGACCTGTCCTGAGTGCGGTGCGCGCAAGGAAGACTTCGAAATGGTTGAAATCTGAAAGCATGGCATAGATAGAGCTACGCGGTCTGCGTCGGTGTTCGGCGCGGCGGGCTTCCAAGTCTCATGAGCAGGAGCATTTGCAATGGGCCCGAATGGATCAGGTTACAAGGTGCTTGTCATCGACGACAGCAACACCATCCGGCGCAGTGCCGAGATTTTTTTGAAGCAGGGTGGGCATGAGGTTCTTCTCGCGGAGGACGGCTTCGACGCGCTCTCGAAGGTCAATGACCACAAGCCGCATCTGATTTTCTGCGACATCCTGATGCCGCGGCTCGACGGCTACCAGACCTGCGCCATCATCAAGCGCAACGCCAATTTCTCCAACGTTCCGGTCGTCATGCTGTCCTCGAAAGACGGTGTATTCGACAAGGCCCGCGGCCGCATGGTCGGTTCGCAAGACTACCTGACCAAGCCTTTCACCAAAGACCAGCTGCTGCAGGCCGTGCAGCAGTTTGGCATCGTTCAACAGGAAGCGCAGTAATGCCCATTCGAAAAATCCTCGTCGTCGACGACTCCAAGACGGAACTGATGTTCCTGACCGACCTCCTCCAGAAGAACGGCTTTGCCGTGAAGACGGCCGAAAACGCCGACGACGCCATGCGCCGCCTGGAGGAAGAGCAGCCCGACCTGATCCTCATGGACGTCGTGATGCCCGGCCAGAACGGCTTCCAGCTCACGCGCGCCATCGCCCGCGACCCGAAGTACGCAGCCATCCCGATCATCCTGTGCACCAGCAAGAACCAGGAAACCGATCGCGTCTGGGGCATGCGCCAGGGCGCACGCGACTACATCGTGAAGCCGGTCAACGCGACCGACCTGATGTCCAAGATCAGCGCGTTGGCCTGAGCGGAAGTCTGCTGAGCCCATGGCGAATCGCGACGCTCTGAGAGCCTTCCAGTCCCGGCTGGGGGGGCCCCCCCCCGCCGCGGCCCCCCCCCGGCGGGGGCCCCCCGGGGGGGGGGGGGGGGGGGGGGGGGGGGCCACAAGAAAAAACGCCGGGGCCCCCCCCCGCCGAAAGATCGGTGCGGCCCCCCCCC